>SBFS01000284.1 GCA_006227825.1 Burkholderiales bacterium
CGCAGGGCATCGGCGGCCCGCTGGCCGGGCCGGACATGTTCCTTCATGGAAACCTCTCAGTTCCTGCGTTCCGCCGTGCGGCGGATCGCTTCGTTGATCTCGGCGATCGAACGCTCGATCGCCGCATCGTCCATGTCCTCGACCGTGGGGTCGGGCACACCGGACTGGATGGTGGACGAGAACACCCCTTCCTGGATGTCGTCGGTCGACACGCAGGTGGTCTGGAACTCCTCGGGCGTCTCCCACTCCATCGCCACCACGGTCACGTTGTCGCAGCGGGGCCCGCCGCGCTTGAGGGCCAGCTCGACCAGTTCCGGCACCGCATGCTCCAGCGGCGAGCGCGACATCTCGGTCGCGATCTCCTGGTCCTTGACCGTTCCCCACAGGCCGTCGGAGCACAGCAGCACGCGATCCCCCTCGTGCAGCTGCAGGGGGCCGGAAATGTCGTACACCGGTTTGGCCGGCGACCCCAGGCAGGTGAACAGGATGTTCCGGTTGATGTGCTCCGTCGAGCGGCCCAGGTGCGCCTGCTGCTCCATGTAGGAGTGGTCACGGGTGCGGGTGACAAGCTGCCCGTCGCGGACCACGTACAGACGCGAGTCGCCGCAGTGGATCCAGTGCATGTGGCCACGCTCGAGCACCGCCGCCACCAGCGTGGTGCGCGGCGTGTCCAGCATGCCTTTCTCGGCCGCGTAGCGGATGATCTGGTGATGCGCGGCCATCAGTGCGCTGGAGAGGAACTCCGGCACCTCGCCCACGGTCGGGTTGGCCGCCTTCTGGAAGTAGGCCGAGAAGGTCTGCAGCGCCAGCTGGGCCGCCATCGCGCCCTCTGGGTGTCCGCCCATGCCGTCGGCCAGCACGAACAGGCCCGCTTCCCGGGTGTAGGCATAGCCCATCCGGTCCTCGTTGCGCTCCCGTCCTCCCTGGCGACTGATCTGGTAGACGGAAAACTTCATCGGAACTTGGTCGCCGCATTGGTGGACTTGCCGGCCTTCTTCTTGTTGTCGGAGACCAGGCTGTCGAACTGCAGGCGCATCTTCTCGGCCACCGTCAGCTTGGTGTAGCTGCGCTCGGTCTCGCGGCTGAGCTCCTTCTGCAGCGCGAACACCGACTGCGGTCGCGACAGCGGGTCCAGCGACATGCACCACTCGACCACCTCGATGAGGTTGTCGGAGTAGACGCCGCGCAGCCGCGACAGGGCCAGCGACAGCCGGTCCTTCTCGAGCCGCTGCGGCGCGTCGTTGGGCGGATAGCCCTGCATGCTGGCGTAGATGCACGCGCCGATGGCGTAGATGTCGGTCCAGGGGCCCATGCTGGAGTCGCGGCGGTACATCTCGGGTGCGGCAAAGCCGGGGGTGTACATCGGCCGGATGAAGTTGCCTTCCTTGCTCAGCACCTCGCGCGCGGCCCCGAAGTCGATCAGCACGGCGCGGTTGTCGTCGGTCACGAAGATGTTGGCCGGCTTGATGTCCAGGTGCAGCATCTTGTGCTGGTGCACGATGCGCAGGCCGCGCAGCACCTCGTCGTACAGCGAGCGGATGGTCGACTCGCGGAACACCTTCTGCTTCTTCTGCTCACGCGCGGTGATGATGAACTCCTGAAGGGACGCCCCCTCGAGGTAGTTCATGACCATGTAGACGGTCTCGTTCTCGCGGAAGAAGTTGAGCACGCTCACCACCGACTGGTGGGAGATCTGGGCCAGGGCCCGGCCTTCCTCGAAAAAGCTCTTGAGGCCCAGGCGGTAGAGCGAGAGCTTCTCGGGCTGCACCTGGGGCAGGAGTTCGCCCGGGGCCCGCGAGGCCAGCGACGACGGCAGGTACTCCTTGACGGCCACCTGCTGGCCCTCGGTATCGACGGCCAGGTAGACCACGCCGAAGCCGCCGGCGGCCAGCTTGCGGACGATGCGGTAACCACCGATGACCGTGTCTGGCGGCAAAGGGGCAGGTTTGACCTTTGACATATGATTCGTCAGGATTCCGGAACGCCTCGTTTTGGACCGCTCAAACCGAAGAGGCCATCGCGATGTCAGTTTACAGCATGACCGGCTACGCCACGGCGCACAGTGGCGCAGACGGTCTGCCCGAGGGGCTGCCCGGTCTGGGCATCGAGATGCGGTCGGTCAACGGGCGGTTTCTGGACCTGGTCATGAAGCTGCCCGAGGAGCTTCGTGCTGCCGAACCGGCCCTGCGCGAGCTGCTGGCCGGCCGGCTGCGGCGCGGAAAGGTCGAGGTGCGGGCCTGGATCGAGGGCCGCACCGACGCCAGCCAGCGCGCCCCGGGCGTGGCCGAGCTGCAGCGCCTGGCGGCCCTGCAGGATCTGGTGCGCGGCTGGCTGCCCCAGGCCGCCCCGCTGTCGGTGGCCGAGGTGATGCAACTGACCGGCCGGCCCGCCACCGATCCCGGACGCCTGCAGGCGCCCCTGATGCACCTGGCCGGCATCGCCCTGGACAACCTGCTCGATGCCCGCCGCCGCGAGGGCCGTCGCCTGGCCGACATGCTGCTGGACCGCGTGGCGCAGCTGCGCCAGCTGGCGGCCGACGCCCAGCCGCTGATTCCCCGTCTGGTCGAGCAGCAGCGCCAGCGCTTCCTGGACCGCTGGAACGAGGCCCTGGGCGCCGACACCCAGGGCGCCGTGCCCGGCGAGGCCGCGCGCGAGCGCGCCCTGAGCGAGGCCACGGCCTTCGCCATCCGCATCGACGTGGCCGAGGAGCTCACCCGCATCGACGCGCATCTCGAGGAAATCGAGCGCCTGCTTGGCCGTGGTGCCGAACTCGGCAAGCGGCTGGACTTCCTGATCCAGGAACTGCACCGCGAAGCCAACACCCTGGGCTCCAAGTCTTCCAGCCTCGAGCTGACCCGCATCTCGGTGGACATGAAGGTGCTGATCGAGCAGATGCGCGAGCAGGTCCAGAACATCGAGTGACCGGGGTTTCGGTAAACTCGCCCGATGGAATACCCGGGAAACCTGTTCGTCGTTGCCGCCCCCAGCGGGGCGGGCAAATCCAGCCTGGTCAAGGCCCTGATGGAGCTCGACCAGCGAGTGGCCCCCTCCGTCTCGCACACCACGCGCGCCCCGCGCGGCCAGGAACTGCACGGACGCGAGTATTTCTTCGTCAGCAACGAGACCTTCGACCACATGGTCGCCCAGGATGCCTTCCTGGAATGGGCCCACGTGCATGGCAACCGCTACGGCACCTCCAAGGCCGCCATCGAGCAGCGCATGCAGGCCGGTGCCGATGTGGTGCTGGAGATCGATTTCCAGGGCGCGATCCAGGTCAAGCGCATCTTCCCGAACGCGGTGCTGATCTTCATCCTGCCGCCGAGCTGGGAAGAACTGCGTTCCCGGCTCGAGCGCCGAAACGAGGACAGCGCAGACACCATCGAGCTGCGGCTGCAGAACGCTGCCCGGGAGATGGCACATGCCCGGGAATTCGATTTCGTTATAATCAACGAATTGTTCGAGCGGGCGCTTTTCGACCTCAAGGCCATCGTGCATGCGCAGCGCCTGAAGTTCGCCTCCCAGCGCCTGGCCCGCGGTGACACCTTTGCCGCGCTCGACATCGACTGATCCGGCCGCCCGCGCGGGCAGCCCCTCCCTTCACAGAGACCCCTATGGCACGCATCACCGTCGAAGACTGCCTGGAGAAAATCCCCAACCGTTTCCAGCTGGTGCTGGCCGCCACCTACCGCGCGCGCATGCTCAGCCAGGGCCATGCCCCGAAGATCGAGAGCAAGAACAAGCCGGCCGTGACCGCGCTGCGCGAGATCGCCGAGGGCAAGATCGGCCTGGAGATGCTCAAGAAGGTGCCGACCTGAGCCCCTTGCCACCGGCAACCGGCCCCAAAACACCGCCTGGCGGTGTTTTTTTTCGCCCGGCGAGGCCTCAGCTATCGCGCCGATAGCAGGTTGTCCCTGCAAAGCGCACCATCTTTGCGCATCTCGCGCTAAAGTAGGGGCATGAGTTCCGTTCTTGACAGCACCTTGGCGCCTGCC
>SBFS01000169.1 GCA_006227825.1 Burkholderiales bacterium
CCCTTGTCCACCGCGGCCTGGGCCACGTCGACCATGACGACGCGGATGCCGCTGACCGCGCAGGCCTGCGCGATGCCGTTGCCCATGGTGCCGGCACCGATGATGCCGACGGTCTGGATGTTGCTCATTGGTTTCACTCCTGCTTGTCGTTGGAAAAGGGATGGAAGGGCCGCATTTTGCGGCGCGTGCCGGACCGGCCTCCGCGGGCGCGTCGCACAGGCGTCGCGGCTAGGGCGGTGCGCCTAACTTGGCCGGGGTGCCTGTGCTACCTTGCCCCTGATTGTCGCGCACGGCGTCTTGCACACGCATGACAGAACGTGTCCGCGCAGGAGACATCACGACATGTACGACACGATCATTGTGGGAGGCGGGTCGGCCGGCTGTGCCCTGGCCGGACGCCTGAGCGAGGACCCCGGCCACCGCGTGGCGCTGCTGGAGGCCGGCCCGGTCGACAGCAGCGTCCTGATCCATTGCCCGGCCGGCCTGGCGGTCATGGCCAAGTACCAGCTCAACGGGTGGGGCTACGACACCGTGCCCCAGCCTGGCCTCGGTGGCCGCCGCGGTTACCAGCCGCGCGGCAGGGTGATGGGCGGCTCCAGCTCCATCAACGCCATGATCTACGCCCGCGGCCACGCGCGCGACTACGACGACTGGGCCGCGCGGGGCAACCCGGGCTGGTCGTTTGCCGAAGTGCTGCCCTATTTCAAGCGCTCGGAACACAACGAGCGCGGGGCCGACGAGTGGCACGGTCAGGGCGGGCCGCTGAACGTGATGGACCTGCGCAGCCCCAACGCCGTGCTGGCCCATTTCCTCAAGGCCGGCCAGGAGGCCGGCTACCCCTTGAATGACGACTTCAACGGTGCCAGGCAGGAGGGCATCGGGGTGTACCAGGTCACGCACCGCAACGGCGAGCGCTTCAGCGCCGCCAAGGCCTACATCACGCCCCATCTCGGGCGCCCCAACCTGAGCGTGCTGACCTCGGTCTCCACCACCCGGGTGCTGACGGTGCAGGACAATGGCCGGCCCCGGGCCATCGGGGTGGCCTTCCGGCCCGGCGGCCGCGGCGAGGAACAGCAGCTTGTGCTCAACCCCGGGGGCGAGGTGGTGCTCAGCGCCGGTGCCTTCGGGTCCCCCCAGCTGCTCATGCTCTCGGGCATCGGCCCGGCGGCCCACCTGCGCGAGCACGGCATCGGCGTGGTGCACGACCTGCCTGGCGTGGGCGACAACCTGCATGACCACCCGGACGTCGTGATGGTCGTCAACGCGCCGCAGCTGACCGACCTGTTCGGCCTCTCGCTGACCGGTGTGGCGAACATGGTCCGGGGCTTGAAGGCATGGCGGCGCAGTCGCAGCGGCATGCTGACCACCAATTTCGCCGAGGCCGGCGGCTTCATCCGCAGCACACCGCAAGAGCCGATCCCCGACCTGCAGCTGCACTTCGTGGTGGGCAAGCTGGTCGACCATGGCCGCAAGACCGTCTTCGGTCACGGCTATTCCTGCCATGTCTGCCTGCTGCGGCCCAGGAGCCGCGGCACGCTGCGCCTGTCCGGTGCCGACCCGGCGGCCAAACCCCTGATCGACCCTGCCTTCCTGCAGGATCCCGATGACATGGCGCGCATGGTGCGCGGCTTCAAGCTCACGCGGGCGCTTCTCAACCAGCCGGCGCTGGCCCGCTTCGGCGGACAGGAGTCCGCGGCATCCGCCGGCGCGCGCTCAGACGAGCAGATCGAGCAGTTCATCCGCGGGCATGCCGACACCATCTACCACCCGGTCGGCACCTGCCGCATGGGACCGGACGCGGGCGCCGTGGTCGACGCCCGCCTGCGGGTGCATGGGGTGGACGGATTGCGCGTGGTCGACGCATCCATCATGCCCGACGTGGTGGGAGGCAACACCAACGCCCCCACCATCATGATCGCCGAGAAGGCAGCGGATATGATCCGGGCCGACAGAAACCTTGCCCCCACCCAGCCATGATCCTTGAACACGCCGACATCCGCATCGACCCGGCCCGCGCTGCCGAATTCGAGGAGGCGATCCTGCGCGGGGTGCAGACGGTGATCGCCGGGGCGCGGGGTTTCCGCGGCTACAAGGTCAACCGCAGCATGGAGAGCCCGGGGCGGTACCTGCTCATGATCTGGTGGGAAACGCTGGAAGACCACACGGTGGGCTTCCGCGGCTCGGAGGCGTTCACCCGGTGGCGCGCCATCGTGGGACCGTTCTTTGTCCAGCCGCCGGTGGTCGAGCACCTGGAGCTGGTCGGAAAAAGCTGAGCGTCGGCGCGGCGCTCAGCCCTTTCGCATGAGGGTGGACTTGCCGAACAGGCTGGCGACCAGGTCCACCGCCAGCAGGGCCGTCTGGTTGCGGATGTCCAGGGCCGGGTTGAGCTCCATGATGTCCAGCGAGGCCAGCCGCCCGGTGTCGGCGATCATCTCCATGCACAGCTGCGCCTCGCGGTAGGTGGGGCCGCCCGGCACCGTGGTGCCCACACCGGGTGCGATCTGCGGGTCGAGGAAGTCGACATCGAAGCTCACATGCAGGTGCGTGAGGTCGTCCAGACCCGTGAGCGCCTGCTCCATGGTGTGGCGCATGCCCATCTCGTCGATGTAGCGCATGTCGAACACCTCCAGCCCCTGCTCGTGCACGAAGCGCTTCTCGCCGGGATCGACGCTGCGGATGCCGATCTGGCGCACCTCGCCGGCCGCCAGCGCGGCGCCGGTGCCGCCAAGTTCGACCAGCGCGCGCGGGCCATGTCCGCACAGGATGGCCACGGGCATGCCGTGGATGTTGCCGCTGGGGGTGAGGTCGGCGGTGTTGAAGTCGGCATGGGCATCGAGCCACAGCACGCGCAGCTTGCGGCCACTGGCCCGGCAGTGGCGCGCCACCGCGCCGATCGAGCCGATGGCCAGGCTGTGGTCCCCGCCGAGCACGATGGGCATGCGCCCGAGCGCCAGCTCCCCGGCGACGGCGCCGTGCAGGGCCTGGTTCCAGGCCAGCACCTCGGGCAGATGCCGGTGTCCGCCGACAGGCCCCTGCCACGGGTTGGCCGGCCCCGCCAGGTTGCCGCGGTCGGCCACGTCGGCGCCGTGCTGCCGCAGGACTTCGGTCAGACCGGCCACCCGCAGGGCTTCCGGGCCCATCGAGGCGCCTCGGGCACCGGCGCCGATGTCGGTCGGCACGCCGATCAGGCTCACCCGGGGTGTCCGCGCGTTCATGCGGCTTGTGCGGGCAGTTCGACCACGAAGGTGCTGCCTTCGCCCGGCCGGCTTTCGGCACGGATGCGGCCACCCATGCGCTCGACCGCCTTGTGCACCATGGCCAGGCCGATGCCGGTGCCGGGGATCTGGTCCTGCCGGTGCAGGCGCTGGAACATGCCGAAGATGCGGTCGTGGTGCTTCATGTCGAAACCGATGCCGTTGTCGCTGACCTGCAGGCGGACCTGCCCGTCCGTCTCGCAGGCCGTGATGCGGATGTGCGGTGCCCGGTCGGCCGGGGTGAACTTCAGTGCGTTGTCGATCAGGTTGCGCAGGACGATGGTGAGGCCTTGCGCGTCGGCGCGCACGGTCAGCCTGTCGCAGACGTCCGTCTCCAGCCGGCCGTGCCGGGCCGCGAGTTCATCCTGGAAGTGGCGCGTGACGGTGTCGATCTGGGGCAGCAGGGCCACCGGTTCGATGCGCTGCGTCATGTGCTGCAGCCGCGAGTAGGCCAAGAGGTCGCTGACCAGCTGCGACATGTGCACGGTGGCCTTCTGGATGCGCCGGAGATAGTCGCGGCCCTGCTCGTCCAGCCGCTCGGCCTGCTCTTCCAGCAGCAGGGCGCTGAAGCCCTCGATGCCGCGCAGCGGCGTGCGCAGGTCGTGCGAGGCCGAATAGGTGAAGGCTTCGAGCTCCCGGTTGGTGGCCTGAAGCTGCCGGACGCTGTCCTCGAGCTGTGTGGTCCGCTCGGTGACCTTCTGCTCCAGGCCTTCGGTCAGTTCGCGGATCTGCTCCTC
>SBFS01000215.1 GCA_006227825.1 Burkholderiales bacterium
GGAGGCATCGGAGGCATCGGAGGCATCGGAGGCATCGGAGGCATCGGAGGCATCGGAGGCATCGGAGGCATCGGAGGCATCGGAGGCATCGGAGGTATCGGAGTGGCTGCGGCCAATGCCGATGCGCTCCTGCTCAACCGCAATGCCATCGCAGGCCCCTTCGAGGGCCCCGTGATCACGCCACCCATACCCGACTTCAACGACCCGGCCAATCTGTCCCTTTGGGCCGACGGCCCACGCCTGAGCGCCTGCTTCAGCGAGCTGGTCGAGGGCCTGCAGTACGGCGCCCACAAGGGCAAGGCCAGCCTGCATTTCGTCGAGGTCGGCAAGAAAGGCTGCAAGCAACGCGAGCTGCTGACACTGGACGCTCCCGACCTGACCCTGCTCAAGGCCCAGATGGAGCTGGTGGCCGCCTACGCCGACCTGAGGGGCGACCGGGGCGCCGAGATCCTGTCGCAGATGGGGCTGCCCGTGCCCTTCTGGGCGGCCATCACCGGCATCCTCGACCACCGTCAGAAAAAGACCCAGCAGTTGCTGGCACTGGCCTTTGCCCTGGCCAACCACGTCGAGATGCGCTTCAAGCAGATTTTTGCGGTGGTGCGCCCGGTCGAGCTCTCGCCCCAGATCCAGCCCATGATTCCGACGCCCGGCCATGGCGCCTACCCGAGCGGCCATGCCACCGAGGCGTTCATCGCAGCCGCCCTGCTCGACGCGCTGTTGCGTGCCGCCCGGCCAGGCGCCAGCCACAAGCAGGGCAACAACGACCGGCGTGTGCAGCTGCAGCGCCAGGCCTACCGGATTGCAGTCAACCGCACCGTGGCCGGCGTGCACTACCCGGTCGATTCGGCCGTCGGACGGGTGCTCGGCACGCTGCTGGCCGAGTTCATGGTGGGCCGCTGCAGCGGCTCCAGCCTGCGCCAGCGCGAATTCCTGGGCAGCACCTACGCCGGCCCCGGCGGTGGCGCCCGCGACTTCGACCTGCAGGACTCGATCGACAACGGCCAGGCCGGCCGCCAGGTGGGTCCGTCGTTCGGGCTGCCGACCGGACCGCTGCTGGCCTGGCTCTGGAACGAGGCCGTCAAGGAGTGGCAATGAAGGCCGGGCGCCCGGGCGCCCGCCCCGCTCCCGGCCAATGGGCCCATCTGCCGCGCGGCTCTTTCACCGGCATCGACTGGTCGGCGCCCGGCGCCCTGGAACGCAGCGACCCCTACCTCGCCTGGGCCGAAACCACCGGCTTTGCCGGGTTTCGCGACGCCTATGGACGGGAAGCAGCGCCTCAATGGCTGCCGCTGCTGATCGAACTGGCGCCAGACTGCAGCGTGGCCGACCTGGTGGCCGCCGCCGACCCGGCCTGGTTGCAGGTGCCCAAGGTCTACCTCGCGTTCGGCGCCGGCCTGCGCTTTTGCACCGCCCGCGCCCGGCGCGGCTTCTTCGATGCCCTGCAACCCGGCTGCCCGCTGCATGACCGGGTGCTGCGCTACGACCTCGGGCTGCCCGTCGGCCATCATGCCCGCCCGCTGGCCCGGCACGCGGCCGACGGCGGACCGCCTGCCTCACCCGCCCATCGGGCCCGGGGCGACGTGGTGATCGTCATCGACGACGGACTGGCGCTGGCCCATGCCGATTTCCTGAGCGGCCCTGACCACCGCACGCGCGTGGCCGCGTTCTGGCGCCAGAACGAGACACAGGGCCCGCACGGCCGGGCCGCCATCTCGCGCACGCCAACGCCCCTGGAGCCGGCTCGCGCAGGCCCCCTGCCCGCCGATCTGGGCTACGGCCACGAGCTCGCCCGTCCGGCCATCCAGGCCGCCATCGCGGCCCACACCCACCAGGGACGGGTGGACGAAGACGCGCTCTGCCGGCACTGGCAATTGTGGGAACTCAACCACGCGGCCCAGCACGGCACCCATGTGGGCAGCCTGGCCGCCGGGCCGCGCGTCTACAGCCGCACCATGGGCACCGAAGACAGTCCGCCCGACTGGCGACCCGCCCACGACCGCGCGTCGCGTGCCGATCTGCTGGTCGCCCAGTTGGACTGGGCCAGCGTGGCCGACAGCTCGGGCGGGGCCCTGAGCGTCAGTGTCATGGATGCACTGGCCTGGGCGCTGAGCCGCTGCGACAGCGACGCTTGCGTCACCGTCAACCTGAGCTGGGGTGCCCTGGCCGGACCACACAACGGCAGCTCGATGCTGGAAGCGGGCATGGCCCAGCTGATCGCGTCAAGCGAACTCGACTGCGAGCTGGTCATGCCGGCGGGCAACGCCTACCAGGCGCGCACCCATGCCAATGCGCTGCTCGCACCGCGGCCAAAGACGCGAAAAGGCCGGCAGGTCGACACCGATGGACGCAACCAGGCCATGCTGCACTGGTGCCGGCCACCCGATGACCACAGCCAGAGCTTCCTGGAGCTGTGGTTCGAGGTCCCCGGGGAGCCTGCGCGAAGCCTGACGGACCTCGAAATCGAGCTGACTCCGCCGGGCGCATCAGCCCCCCTGCCGGCCATCCGCCTGGGACAAAGCCGGGTCTGGCCGTCTGCTGCGGCACCCCAGGCGGCCATCCTGTTCGCGCCGCACAGCGCTCTCGGTCACCCGGGTACTTGCGCTCTGATCGCCCTGGCACCCACCGCCAGCTGGTTCAGGGACACGGTGACCACCCAGGCGGGGCGCTGGCGGGTATGCGTCGTCAACCGCAGTGGCGACCGTGTGGTGGTCGATGCGTACATCGAACGCGATGACGTGCCGCTGGGCGTGCCCGATACCGGTTCCCGCCAGTCGTGGCTGGAAGACCCGCACTACGACACCAGCGGCGGTCCGGGGGGGTTCATCGACCACCCGGACAACCCTTCGCTGGTGCGGCGCAGCGGCAGCTTCAACGACATCGCCACCGGAACCGGCACAGTCTCGGTCGGCGGCATCCGCTACTTTGCCAGCGCCCTGGACCCGATGGCCCGCTACAGCCCGCGCGCGCCCGACCCGGATGCCGGCCGGCCGGAGCGTGCCCGGGTGCAAAAGGTGCCCGACCGGTTCGCGGTCAGCGACGACCACGCGACGCTCTGGGGCGTGCGATCGGCCGGAACCCGCAGTGCGGCGCGGGTGCGACTGGTGGGCACCAGCATGGCGGCCCCGCAGGTGGCGCGCGATCGGGTCAACCGGGGTTGAGAAGTCTGCCACCCCGCAGCGTCGGTGGCGATCACCAGCGGGCCGGCAACGGCCTGAGCAGCCAGATCCAGCGGTCACGCACCGCGATGTATCCGCCGGTCTCCAGGTCGCGCAGCAGGCGGCTGACCATCTCACGCGAGCAGGCCAGGTGCTGGGACATGACCTGGTGCGTCAGGCGTTCGCTCAGCATGCGCTCGCCCTGCGCATTCGGCTCGAGCGCAAGCTGGTTGAGCAAACGCACCAACCGGCCGTACACGTCGATCAGCGCCACATTGCGCGCGCTTTCGGTGGCGAGGCGGGCACGCCGGATCAGGCGACCCATGAGTTCCAGCGCGAACTCGGGCTGTTGCCCGATGTAGTTGAGCAGCACCTCGCGCGTGATGACGGCGCAGGTGCTGGGCTCCATGGCCTCGACGTTGGCCGACCGCGGCCCCCCGTCCAGCGACATTTCGCCCACGTACTCCCCAGGGCCATAAATGCCCAAAGTGAGCTCCTTGCCCTGGCCGTCACCCAGAAAGGCCCGCAGACGGCCCTGCTGCACGATGTAGAGCGTATCGCCGGTTTCGCCCTCCTGGATCAGGAGCGCCCCCCGTCGATAGCGTCGCTGCACGCCCATGTCGGCCAACTTGTGGATGTGGCCCGCGGAATGAGGCGGCAGGGACAGCGGGGTGGACATGGTTCGTCACAGGTGCGCAAGGTCGGCCGGATTGTGCGTCACCGGGGTGATGATGCGCAAGGCCGGCACGACCGGGGGCAGGCTGTTGACCCGCTGCATCAGCTTGCGGATGCTGCTGCAGCCTGTCTTCTCGCGCAGCGACTTGACCTGGCTGCGGACCGTGGACTCGGCCACGCCATGCTCGCGGGCAATGTCAGGCACACCCAGCCCCCGGCAAAGTCCGATCATCACGGCCTCCTCGCTCGGGCTCAGGCCCTTGCTGCGGGCAAACAGGCGCACCGCCAGGTTGTCGCTGGCGCTCTGGCGCTGCATGAGCACCAGCACGGTGGGGGACTCCGTTTCGAGCGGGTGGCTCAACGGGATGAAGGCCAGCGAGAGTTCGTTCTCATCGTCCTCGAGCAGGACCAGCTTGCGCTGGCCGCGCAGCGCCAGGTCCAGGCCTTGCTGGATCTGGGCCGAGTGATCGGGGGTGGTGCCCAGCAGGGCGCTGGCGCGGGCAAACACCAGGCGGGCGCTGGCCAGCTCATGGCGCGCCAGGTGGTTGGTGTGCTGGATGCGGCCACGCTCGTCGATGACCAGCACGCCGTAGTCGATCTCGTCGAGCATGCGCAGCAGCATCGCGCTGGCCATCGAAGGGGTGCTCACGTCGTTGCGGCAGCCGACGCCGCCGTTGCCCCACATTGTCTCCTTGCCTTGCCACATGGTGCGTACCTCCTGGTTGGTGCTGGCCAGTGTAGGCAGACCCCGCCGCCACTTCAGCGGCACCAGTACCCCGGAAACTGTGACGCATTGCCCGGATGGCCGGCAGCGCAAGGCCGGGAAAATGCGCGAGCGCAAACGTGCTCAGTGTCTCTGCCGCTGCGCCTGCTCGCGGATCTGGTCCAGCGTGCCCCTTGTCGTGATGACCTGCGGGTCGAGGGGCAGGTGGATCAGGGTGCCCGTGTCAGCCTGCAGGGCGCGCAACAGGACCGCTTCGAAGGCCTGCGTGGCCTCCACCCGCTCGGCCGCATAGCCATAGGCCCTGGCCAGCGCGCAAAAGTCGGGACTGCGCAGCTGCGAACCGCTGACCCGCGCCGGGTACTCGCGCTCCTGGTGCATTCGGATGGTGCCGTAGGCGCCGTTGTCGACCAGCAGGATGATGCTGCGGGCGCCGTGCTGGACAGCCGTGGCCAGCTCCTGCCCGTTCATCAGGAAGTCGCCGTCTCCGGCGATGGTGAAGACGGTGCGGCCGGTCAGGATCGAGGCGGCAATGCCTGCCGGAACGCCGTAGCCCATGGCGCCGTTGGTCGGCGCCAGCTGTGTCTTGTGTCCCTTGACCAGTCCGTGGTAGCGGTGGAAGCGGTGCAGCCAGGTGGCGAAGTTGCCGGCTCCGTTGGTCAGCACCGCGTCGGCGGGCAGGTGCCGCTGCAGGGTGTGCATGATGGCCGGCATGTCGATCGGACCCGGCAGCAGCGTGCCGTAGTTGCCGGCGTCCACATGTGCCTCGTACTCGGCATGGCACGCGGCTGCCCAGTCGGTCCAGGGCAATTGCGCAGGTGCGGTGAGCACCTCCAGGCTGCGGGCGGCCGCGTTCATGGTGGCGTTGATCGCCAGCACAGGCTGGTAGACACGGCCCAGTTCCTCGGCGCTGGCGTGGATGTGCACCAGCTTCTGCCTCGGCCGCGGTGCCTCGATCAGGGTGTAGCCGCCGGTGGTGGACTCGCCCAGGCGCGGACCGACCGCCAGCAACAGGTCGCTCTCGCGCACACGCTTGGCCAGCGCCGGGTTGATGCCAAGGCCCACGTCGCCGGCGTACAGCGGATGGTGGTTGTCGAACGTGTCCTGGAAGCGGAAGGTGTTGGCCACGGGCAGTTGCCAGTTCTCCGCGAAACGCTGCAGGGCCGCAGCCGACTGTGGTGTCCAGCCACCGCCGCCCGCCAGCAGCAGGGGCCGCTCGGCGGCCACGAGCAGCTCGCGAAGCTGCCTGAGCGCGCCGGGATCGCTCCAGGCCTGCACCGGCTCCACCCTCGGCAGGGGCTCTGCGTCCACCGTCTGCGCAAGCATGTCCTCGGGCAGCACAAGGACCACCGGACCGGGCCTTCCGTTCATTGCGGTGGCGAAGGCCCGCGCCACGTACTCCGGGATACGGCGGGCGTCGTCGATCCGCTCGACCCGCTTGGCCATGCCGCGGGTCGACGGTCCGAAAAAGACCGCGAAGTCGACTTCCTGGAAGGCCTCACGGTCCCGTGCATCGCTGGCCACGTCACCGACGAACAGCACCATGGGCGTGGAGTCCTGGAAAGCGGTGTGCAGCCCGATCGAGGCGTTGGTGGCACCCGGTCCGCGGGTCACGAAGCACACGCCGGGGCGGCCGGTGAGCTTGCCCTGGGCCTCGGCCATGAAGGCCGCCCCGCCTTCCTGGCGGTTGATGACGAAACGGATGCGCTCGGCGTGGGCATGAAAGCCATCCAGCACCGCGAGGTAGCTCTCGCCGGGGACGCCGAAGGCGTGGGTCACGCCTTGCGCGATCAGGCATTCGACGAGCAGGTGGCCGGCCAGTTTCTGGGTCATGGTCAGTTGGGGGAAAGAGGGTCTCAATGGGAAGCCGTGCGTCTGCCGACGCCGACAGCGGCGAAGACCGAGACCAGAAGCACCAGCCCGGCGCCGGCCAGCGTCGCGGCGTACCAGCCCTGGTCCATCAGGACGCCGAACATCAGGGGCGAGATGGCAAATCCGGTGTCCAGCCCGGAATAGACCGTGCCGTAGACCCGTCCGGTGGCGCCCCTGGGCGTCGCCTTCTTGATCATCATGTCCCGGCTGGGCCCGCCCACACCGACGGCAAAACCAGTCAGGGCCAGTGCCACCATGGTGCCGGTGGCGCCCAGCTGCCCGGTGGCGCAGATCAGCAGAAGGAGTGCTCCGGCCGTCATCGACCAGGCCACGACCCGGTCGCTCGACCAGTGGCGTCTCTGGCCCCAGGTTGCCACGAAGCCGCCGGCCAGCATGCCGACCGCGCCGCACACCATGTAGGCACTGAGGGTGAGCGTGGCAGCCTCCACCCCCACCCCGTGCATGGCCTTGAGGATGGACGGGCCGAAACTCTGGACCACGGCCAGGGTCATGGTCGACAGGAAGAAGAAGGCGAAACACCACCAGACCACGGGCAGCCGCAGGAAAGCCAGGTCGGAGCGTGCCGTGGCATCCGGATGGCGGACCACGACCTGGGTGCGCAGGCGCTCGCGCTGCCAGAACAGCACACCGAGAACCAGGAGGTAGAACACGGCCGCCGCATGGTAGGCGGTG
The DNA here is from genome assembly GCA_006227825.1 of Burkholderiales bacterium. Lineage (GTDB taxonomy): Bacteria > Pseudomonadota > Gammaproteobacteria > Burkholderiales > Burkholderiaceae_C > Hydrogenophaga. Next base: position 7,117 of record SBFS01000215.1, read on the forward strand.
CGCCAGTCCGTCATGGCGGTGATGCCCACCAGAAAAGCCGGCGCCAGGGCCCAGCCCAGGTTTCCGGTGAGGCCGTGCACGCTGAAGGCATGGCCCAGACGCGCGGCCGAAACCCGCTGGTTGAGGATGGTGAAGTCGGCCGGATGGAAGGGTGCATTGCCCATCCCGGCCAGCACCGCCACCAGCACCAGCCCCGCATGACCGGTTGCCTGGGAGGCCGCCAGCGAAGCGAAGAAAAAACAGCCGATGGCGGCAAACAGCACCGGCCGCGCTCCGATCCGGTCGACCAGGAAGCCCGACAGGGCCTGCCCGGTGCCCGAAATCACGAAGAAGATGCTCATGAGCAGGCCGACGTCGGCGAAGCTCAGGCCGAACTCGCGCATGAACACCGGAAAGAGAGGCGCCAGCAGAAGGTGCGAGAAATGGGAGGTCCCATGCGCCAGCCCGACCACGCCGATGACGGCGGCATCCTGTTGCAGCGGAACGGACTCGGGTGTCGGGCTCAGGCCCGCGGCGGCGGTGGACATCGGGCGATGTTATGCCAAGCCCGCCTTCGCCGCTGTCACGCGCACGCAGTCGCAGGCGACGACTCAGCGCTCGGGCGGCGCACCGCCGGTGATCGCACCCATGACCCGCTGCACGTCGGGGCCAACCGTCACCACCGACAGACGCCGCACCCGGATGAGCTTGATGCAGCTGCGCCGGCTCATGGAATGCGTGCGGCCTCCGGCGCTGTTGAACATGAACAGGGTTCCAGCCGGGTTGGACCAGACCAGCTGCGCGCGCAGCCATTCGCCCTGCGACTGCAGGTCGATCCAGGTGCCCGGCTGCAGGGACGCCAGCACCGTGTCGACGGCGTCGTCGTCCAGTTCGGCCGCAGCCGGCTGCGCGGACATGGCCTGCAGGGCACCCAGCTCGACGAAGTCGGTGAACCGGGCTTCCTCCACGCCCGCCGACTCCAGCTCTCCACGGCCCAGCCAGGGTCCCTCGGGACGGTAGGGCGTGTCGGATGGCACAGGTGCCGCTGCCGGTGCCGCCTCGGGAGCCGCCTCTGGCACGTCTTCGGCGGGCACGGCGGCAGCCGGTTCTTCATCCACCGGCTCCCCTGGCGGGGTCTGCGGCCCGGCCGGTGGCAGGGCGGCAGCGTCTGGCGAGGGAAGAGGCAGGTTCTCGTGCAGGCGGGACAATTCATCGAAAAACACCTGCGTTTCCGCTTCCGTCCTGCCGATGCTGTCCAGGCCCAGACGCAGGGTACGGGTCAGTTCGGGCATCGCCGCACGGACTGCCGCCGCATCGTTGCGGATCACCGCAGGCTGCACGCACCACAGCAGCGAGGCCACCGCGCGCTCGCATGCCTGGACATCGGGCGCGCCCGGCGTCGGCGACAGGCGCGCCCATGCCAGCACGGTCGACCACCAGCCGCACAGGAAGGAGACAACGAAGCCGGGGGCTTCGTCCATCTCCGGCAGTTGCGACAGCTCCAGCGTGATGCGGTCGGCCAGCGCCTGGCGTTCGTCGGCCAGACGGATCGCCTGCAGCCTCTGCTCCTGCTGGGCCCGTATCGCCTGCTCCCGGGTTCGCCAGGCATTGGTAAGGCGGTCCAGCGCAAGCGCGAAATCACCGGTGTCCACCCGGTCAAGCGAGTTCAGATCGACGAATGCCTGCCGCACCGGCCGGAAAAAATCCTCGAAGGCTTCGGTCGCCACGCTGTTGTGTTCCACCGCCCTGTGCAGCACCGCATCCAGGAGACGCCTGGCCGGATGGTTCTGCAGCGTGATGAACCTCGGCTGGAGCAGCGCCAGACGCAGCAGGGCGGGCTCGAGTGCCACGACGGCTTCGCCGACGGGACGCAACAACAGAGGGTCACCCGCCAGGCGTCCGACCAGCCCACGCACGACATCCAGCGCCACGACCTGCTCGAACGTGGCGGCGCCGGCCTTCAGGCTCAGCAGGTGCCTGGCGCGCTCGACGGGATCGGACCAGTGCCCCCAGACGCCGGGGTCCAGCCGGCTGCCGGTACCGGGGACGCCCTTCGGCCCGGACTTCAGGCTCACCGGCCCGACGACCGGCGGGCTGGTGCGCAGACGATGGATCTGGGCGGACACGAGCTCACCGAACCGGGCGGGCAGCGGCTGCTCCAGGAGCCCGTTGGCAGGCGAGAGAAAGGCCTTGAGCCATTGCGGCTCCAGTTCGTGATCGGGGCGGCACAGGCTCTCCAGCGGGGGCAGGGCCTGCGCCATCTCGGCAGTCGTCTGGGCGGGATGGGCCGGGGTCGCTGTCACCGCACGGATGGCCCCGAGCCGGCGGTACAGGGCCAGCAGTTCGTCCACGAGCGCGGGCACCAGGTGCCTCATTCGCCGCTGGAGGGTGGGCAGGTCGGACGACGCACCGTCGATCAGCACCCAGGCCTGGGCGAGCCAATGGGCGGGCGAGCACAGGCGGTCCAGACGCTCGAGATCGGGCGCGGACAAGCGCGGGCGCAGCGCATCGAGGAACTGGGCGTAGGTGCGCGCCAGCCCGGTATCCTCGACCAGGTCGGAGGACTCCAGCGGCACGGGCGCCGACACCGGCGCACCGCCGGTGTCCAGCTCGAGGAGAGGCTCTCTTTCGCTGTCGTGAAGGAGCGCATGGCGCGACTGGGGCGGCCATGGCAGCTCCCTTCCGGCCACCACCTCGTCCATGCCTTGCAGGAAGTCCGCACACAACGCGGCCCGCTGGCGCAGCAGATCCCCCCAGACGGCAGCCGTCCGGTCGAAAACCACGACCTCACGCCCGCCGCCGCCGCGGGCCTGCAGGCCCGCAATGGCGCGATCGAGGCTGCGGCCAAAGACGACTGGCACCTGCGCCCTGACCTGCTCGAAGCTGTGCAACGAATCCACCCTGCCACGCTCCTGGATCACCCGGCACGCGAAAGCGTGCGGTATGTCACGACTGTAGCATCGCGTCCCTGGCATCGAGTCTGCACAGCGCCGGGCACCGACCACCGGCCCACGCCGATGACCGGCGGGTGAATTTCCTGTCAAACGCCTGACACAGCGGGGGCGGACACTGGAGGGAGGCCGGAACCCGCACGACCCTGAGCAGCAGGAGGCACAGTCACCGTGGAACCTGGACTCTCGAGCGCCACACCGCTGGCCCGGACCGCCCGGGCATGGCATGTGTTGCCGCACCCGCAGGCGCTGGACCGGCAGGCCCGTGCCTTGCTGCTGCTGGCCAACGGCCGGCGCAGCCTGCGCGAGATCTCCTGCCTGCTGGGCTGCAACGTGGAACCGCTGGCAGAGCAGCTGCGCCAGAAAGGCCTGCTGCGAACCGCCACGCCCGAGCAGGCCGGCGAACACTGACGCCTGGAATAAGGCGCAGCAGCGCCTGGCCAGGCCCGTGCACCCGGCCGTCAGGTCATCGCCTGCGCTTCACCGAACTCGAACACCCCGGGGTTGCGGACCGGATCCACACCCACCGGGATCACCGACTTGGGCGGATAGCGCCCCTCCAGCAGCAGCTTGGAGAGCGGATTCTCGATGCGCTGCTGGATGGCCCTCTTGAGCGGACGCGCTCCGAACACCGGGTCGAAGCCGACCTTGGCCAGCTCGCCCATGGCCGCGGCCGAGACATCCAGGCGCAGGTCCATCTTCTGCAGGCGGGCCTGCAAGGCCTTGAGCTGGATGGCGGCAATCGACTCGATGTGCTTGGCGTCCAGTCCGTGGAACACGACCGTCTCGTCGATGCGGTTGAGGAACTCGGGCCGGAAATGGCTCTTGAGTTCGCCCCAGACCGCTTCCTTGACCTCGTCATAGCCCTGGCCCACCATGGCCTGGATCAGGTGCGAGCCGATGTTGCTGGTCATCACGATGACCGTGTTCTTGAAGTCCACGGTGCGGCCCTGGCCGTCGGTCAGGCGACCGTCGTCCAGCACCTGCAACAGCACGTTGAACACGTCCGGGTGCGCCTTTTCCACCTCGTCGAGCAACAGGACGCTGTAGGGCTTGCGGCGTACGGCTTCGGTGAGATAGCCACCCTCCTCGTAACCCACGTAACCGGGCGGGGCGCCGATGAGGCGGGCCACCGAGTGCTTCTCCATGAATTCGCTCATGTCGATGCGCACCAGATGCTCCTCGCTGTCGAACAGGAAGCCGGCCAACGCCTTGCACAACTCGGTCTTGCCCACGCCGGTGGGGCCGAGGAACAGGAAGGAGCCGGTCGGGCGGTTCGGATCGGACAGGCCCGAGCGCGAGCGGCGGATGGCATTGGCCACGGCGGAGATCGCCTCGTCCTGACCGACCACCCGCTCGTGCAGCCTGTCCTCCATCTGCAGCAGCTTGTCGCGTTCGCCCTGCATCATCTTGGACACCGGGATGCCGGTGGCGCGGCTGACCACCTCGGCAATCTCTTCGGCGCCCACCTGGGTGCGCAACAGTTGCCGGGCTGCGCCCTCGCTGCCTTTGCCGGCCTCCTTCGCCTGGGCTTCCTTGAGCTGCTTCTCCAGCTCCGGCAGCTTGCCGTACTGCAGTTCGGCCACCTTGTTGAAGTCGCCCTTGCGCTTGAGCTCCTCGATCTGCAGTTTGACGCGCTCGATCTCCTCGCGGACATGGGCACTGCCCTGGGCCTGGGCTTTCTCGGCCTTCCAGATCTCTTCCAGATCGGCCGCCTCTTTCTGCAGCTCGACGATCTCTTCATCGATCAGCGCCAGGCGCTTCTGCGAAGCCTCGTCGGTCTCTTTCTTCATCGCCTCGCGCTCGATCTTGAGCTGGATCAGCCGGCGGTCGAGCTTGTCCATGACCTCGGGCTTGGAGTCGATCTCGATCTTGATCTTGGCCGCGGCCTCGTCGATCAGGTCGATCGCCTTGTCGGGCAGGAAGCGGTCGGTGATGTAGCGGTGGCTCAGCTCGGCCGCGGCCACGATGGCCGGGTCGGTGATGTCCACGCCATGGTGCACCTCGTATTTCTCCTGCAGGCCGCGCAGGATGGCGATGGTCTGCTCCACGGTCGGTTCATCGACCAGCACTTTCTGGAAGCGGCGCTCCAGCGCGGCGTCCTTCTCGATGTACTTGCGGTATTCGTCCAGCGTGGTGGCGCCGATGCAGTGCAGTTCGCCGCGGGCCAGCGCCGGCTTGAGCATGTTGCCGGCATCGATGGCGCCTTCGGCCTTGCCCGCTCCCACCATGGTGTGGATTTCGTCAATGAACAGGATGATGCGGCCTTCGTCCTGTGCCACCTCTTTCAGCACCGACTTCAGGCGCTCCTCGAACTCGCCGCGGTACTTGGCGCCGGCCAGCAGCCCGGCCATGTCCAGCACCAGCACGCGCTTCTCGCGCAGCGTCTCGGGCACCTCGCCGTTGACGATGCGCTGGGCCAGGCCTTCGACGATGGCCGTCTTGCCCACGCCGGGCTCGCCGATCAGGACCGGGTTGTTCTTGCTGCGCCGCTGCAGCACCTGGATGGCGCGGCGGATCTCGTCGTCGCGGCCGATCACCGGGTCCAGCTTGCCGGCGCGGGCGCGCTCGGTCAGGTCCAGGGTGTATTTCTTGAGCGCCTCGCGCTGGCTTTCGCCCTCGGGTGAATCCATCTTCTGGCCCCCACGCACCGCCTCGATCGCGGACTCCAGGCTCTTGCGCGAGAGGCCGTTCTCGCTGGCGATGCGACCGATCTCGCCCTTCTGGTCGGCCACGGCCAGCAGGAACAGTTCGCTGGCGATGAAGGCGTCGCCGCGCTTGATGGCTTCCTTTTCGGTCGCCTGGAGCAGCTTGATCAGATCCGGGCCAGGCTGCACCTGGTCCTGCCCCTGCACTTCGGGCAGGCGGTTCACCGCGTCCTCGGAGGCCTTGGTCAACCCCGCCACATTGACGCCGGCGCGCTGCAGCAGCGACCTGGGGCCGTCCGCCTGACGCAGCATGGCCAGCAGCAGGTGGGCCGGTTCGATGTAGGCATGGTCCTTGCCCAGAGCCAGGCTCTGGGCCTCGCCCAGGGCTTCCTGGAACTTGGTGGTCAGTTTGTCGAGACGCATGAAAGGGAACTCCCGGATGCTTGCACTGCCATGCATGTGGCGTCCGGTGCCGCCATTTCAAGAGCGCGAAGGACCGCAGCGGCTTCCCCGGCCGGGCCTGCCGGTCAGTCGGGAGCGCGGCGCAGCAGAAGCCCCAGCAACAGCAGCGCGAATGCACAGAACCAGACAAAAGACCAGTTGGCAATCGTCAGCCCCAGGAACGTCCAGTCGACGGCGGAGCAGTCGCCGCTGCCACGGAAGATCATCGGAATGGCCCGCTTGAGCGGGAAGGATTCGATCATGCCGTAGAAGTCGCGTCCGCAGGACAGCACTTCGGGCGGAAACCACTGGAGCCAGCTCTGCCGCGCCGCCACGAAGGCGCCGAAGCCGGCTGACAGGAACGCGCCCGCGGTGGCCAGGCTCCGGGCGCGGCCATGCCCCACAGCCGCGGCCAGGACGGCCAGAAGGCCCACCAGGATAAGTGCGTAGCGCTGGACGATGCACATCGGGCAAGGCTCCAGGCCCTCGACATGCTGCAGGTAGATTCCGAAGAGCAGCAGCCCGAGGCAGGCCAGGCCCACCAGGGCGAGGGCGCGGCGGGGGTGACGGCCCAGTGGGCCGATGAGCGAAACGGGGGAGGACAAATGATCTCCTGCAAACAGGTCAAGGCGCCCGGTGGACCCGGGGGGCGCTGCGGAGTTCCGTCAGGTCACTCAACTGTCGGCAAAGGCCCGCTCGATGACGAACTGGCCGGGGCGGGTGGTGCTGCCTTCGGAGAAACCGCGCTTCTCGCACAGCGCCTTGAGATCGCGGAGCATTTCGGGGCTGCCACAGATCATGACCCGGTCCTCGGCCGGGTTCAGCTCGGGCAGGCCAAGGTCCTTGGCCAGCTGGCCACTGTCGATGATGTTGGGGATGCGCCCCTGGTGCACGAAGGGTTCGCGCGTCACCGTCGGGTAATAGAGGAACTGCTGCTGCACCATCTCGCCGAGGAACTCGTCCTGCTTGAACTGGTGCTCCAGGAAGTCGCGGTAGGCCAGTTCCTTGACCTCGCGCACGCCGTGCACCAGCACCACCTGCTCGAACTTCTCGTAGGTTTCCGGATCCCGGATCACGCTGAGGAAGGGGGCCAGACCGGTGCCGGTGGCCAGCAGGTACAGGCGCCGGGCGGGCAGCAGGTAGTCGATGAGCAGGGTGCCGGTGGGCTTCTTGCCGACGATCACCATGTCGCCCGGCTGGATGTGCTGCAGGCGGGACGTCAGCGGGCCGTCGGGCACCTTGATGCTCAGGAACTCCAGGTGCTCGGCGTAGTTCGGGCTGGCGATGCTGTAGGCGCGCAGCAGGGGCTTTCCATCCACCTTGAGGCCGATCATGGTGAAATGGCCGTTGGAAAAGCGCAGTGCCGTATCGCGTGTGGTGGTGAAGCTGAACAGGCGGTCTGTCCAGTGGTGAACGCTCAGGACGCGCTCTTCCAGAAATGCACTCATGGTCTATCCAGTGGGGTGGCCCCGCATGACCGGGCCTACCGAGGGGTTGCAGATGGGTCGCCAAGCGACCTGTCCCGCAAATGGGACACACTCTCATTTTAGGGGCCCATGCCGGCGGGCGCTTTGCGCTATGTCATGCGCAGGCCGTCCGTGCACAGCCCGCTGCACGCAAGCCGCAAGCCCGGATGGCGGCTTGCTACAGTACGCATCGAGGCCCGTGCCGAAGTGGTCATCATGCCGCGACACCGACGCGGGCAGAACGAAGCTTTTGTCATTTCCATATAACTGTCCGATATCTGAAGGAGCCACCATGGCGCGAACCGTGCAATGCATCAAGCTGGGCAAGGAAGCCGAGGGACTGGATTTCCCGCCTTACCCCGGCGAGCTGGGCAAGCGCATCTTCGAGAACGTGAGCAAGGAAGCGTGGGCAGGGTGGTTGCGCCACCAGACCATGCTGCTCAACGAAAACCGGCTGAACCTGGCCGATGCGCGTGCCCGCCAGTACCTGGCGCGGCAGATGGAAAAGCACTTTTTCGGCGAAGGCGCCGACCAGGCGGCAGGCTACGTGCCACCCACCCAGGGTGACTGACGCGGGTCCATCGCGACCCCGCATCGACCTTGCCCTCATCCACCCAGAGCGCGACCGCGACCGCAGAGGCCCGCCAGGAGCCCAGGCGGGCCATCGTCATCGGCGCCGGACTCGCCGGCGCATCGGCCTGCGTTCACCTGGCGCGCCACGGCTGGCAGCTCGAACTCATCGACCGGCATCCGGAGGCGGCCATGGCCGCCTCGGCCTTGCCCGTGGGCATGCTCAGTCCCCATGTGACCCGATCACCCACGCCGCTGTCGAGGCTGACGGCCCTGGGGGTGCCTCTGGCCCGCAGTGAACTGGCCGCCGCCGTGCCAGCCGGCCAGGGCTGGCAAGCCTGCGAAGTCGACAACCTCGGCGCCGACGCGGGCCGGTGGCCGGCTGCCCTGGTGCGCCCGGCAGCCCTGGTGCAAGCCTGGCTGGACGAAGCCCGGATGCGCACGACACTGGTCTGCCATTGGTCCGCCCGCGCGGCCGCGATCGCCAGGGCCGAACTGCCCGACGGCAGGGTCACCTGGCGGGTGGCGGACCCGGACGGCCGCACGGTGGCCCAGGCCCCGACAGTGGTTGTCGCCGCCGCCCTGGGCAGCCTGGAGCTGGTCGCCTCCCCGGGCCCTTCGGACGCCGCCTCCTCCTTTCCCCTGCACCCCGTCAAGGGACAGCTGAGCCTGGCGGCCCTGCAAGGCCCTCCCCTGGCCCCACGCCCCCGACGCGACCAGGGCGTGTTCGTGCCATCCTACGAAGACAGCGGCCTGCCACCCCGATGGCCAGCGCGGCTGTGGGCCATGGGCTCGACTTACGAGCGAGGTCAGGACAACCGCGCTCTGAGCGCTGCGGCCCACCTGCAGAACGCCGATAGCCTCGGGCGGCTACAGCCGGCTGCCGGCAAGCACATGCGCGAAGAGCTGGCCGCAGGCAGGCTGCTCGGTTGGGCCGAAGTGCGCTGCGCATCGCTCGACCGGCTGCCCCTGGTGGGTCCGCTGCCCGACCTGGACGCCTTCAGACGAACCAACCGGGGCCCGGCCCCAGGCCAGCGTCGACCAGCGCTGCGCGAAGTGCCCCGGCTGCCGGGCCTGTACATGCTCTGCGCCCTGGGGTCGCGCGGTCTGAGTCTGGCGGCCCTGTGCGGACGCCTGCTGGTCGAGCAGATCGAGTCTGCGCCCACGGACATCCCCGCCGATCTGGTGGCTGCCCTGGACCCGGCGCGGTTCGCCTGGCGCCAGGCCAGGCGGCAGCCGGTCCGGCCGCCATGACCCCTCAGAGCAGGTCGAACCAGGCGGACAGCTCCGGCTCTGCGGGCGGCCTGCCCAGCAACGCCGAGACGCCCGCCCGCCGGGCATGCCGGCGAACCCGGCGGCGCCGCCACCACCCGGCCAGTGGCCCCACCTGGTCGCTCAATGCCATGGCCATGGCATGGGGGTTGGCTTCGACAAAAAGGCGAAGCAGGCTCCAGCCATCGATCAGGTGTTCATCGAGGTTGAAGACGCCGCAGCAGTAGCCATTGCGGCTGAGGCTGTTGACGGCAGCTTCGTTGTCCGGCACCACATCCACTTCGGTGATGCCCACCTGCGCCAGATGCCTGACCACCAGCACACGCTCCCCGTGCCCGAGTCCGACCAGCAGGGCGCGCCTGGGCGTCGGGGGTGCGTCCGGCTCGCCCAGGGCCGCAGGCGAGGTGACGTCCAGATCGACCAGGCCCGAGTCGGCCTGGTCGGCCGCGTACACGGTGTCGAGCTCGTGCAGCAGGTCGCCCCAGGCGAGCGGGCGGCCCAGGACCCGCCATGCGTGGCCGGGTGCGTCGGCACCGACCCAGATCAGGCGCTGGCCCTGGGGCAGGGGCTTGGCATGGTAGAGAACGGCTTCCGCGCACGCGCCATCCACCAGCACCACCTGGGCCGGCGCCGGCGCAACGGCCGCGTCCTGCGCCACGGTCGGCGTCCAGAGAACATAGACCAGGTCGCGCTCCTCGGACAGGCGGAAAACGGTGTTCAGGGCGTGGCGTTCCACGTCGCTGAAACCGACCACGCCGACAAAAATGCGAGTGCCTTCCATGGTCTGGAATGGTAGCCGCTGCGGGGGGACGGACGGCCGACCAAAGTGCCACGGCGAGCGCATCCCGGGCGAGAGCGTGCGCGATTTGGCAGATGCTGTGCGCCCTCTTAATTACCAAATGGCATTTATCAATAAAAAACAATTCGTTTGAAAAATAAACGACTCGGCCTACATTGGCTCCCGCGCTGCCTTTGGCACCTGGCATCACCGTCCTGCGATGCCTGTCACCCCCGACGCAGCCCGCCAGACCGCCCATGTACGCCTACACCGAGTTCGACCGCCACTTCATCCGCCAGCGTGCCGCCCAGTTCCGCGACCAGTTGCAGCGCTGGCAGTCCGGCCAACTGGCGGACAGCGATTTCAAGCCGCTTAGGCTGCAGAACGGCTGGTACGTGCAGCGGTTTGCACCCATGCTGCGCGTTGCCGTGCCCTATGGGGAGATCTCGGGCGCCCAGCTGCGCGTGCTGGCGCGCATCGCCCGCGAGTTCGACCACAAGGAGGCGCACGACACCTCCGCCGCCGACCCCGGGCTCTGCGACCTGTCCTCGCTGCCCGACCGCTGCGCCCACTTCACCACGCGACAGAACGTGCAGTTCAACTGGATTGCGCTCTCGCGCGCGGCCGATGTCATGGACCTGCTGGCCAGCGTGGACATGCACGGCATCCAGACCAGCGGCAACTGCATCCGCAACATCACCACCGATGCCCTGGCCGGGATCTCGGTCGACGAGGTGGCCGACCCGCGTCCCTTCGCCGAAATCCTGCGGCAGTGGAGCACCCTTCATCCCGAGTTCGCCTTCCTGCCCCGCAAGTTCAAGGTGGCCATCACCGGCGCCACGGAAGACCGGGCCGCCACACCCTGGCACGATGTGGGCCTGCGGCTGGTGCGACAGCCTGGCGGCGCACTGGGGTTCGAGGTGCGCGTGGGTGGAGGCATGGGCCGGACCCCTCTGATCGGAACGGTGGTCCGCGACTTCCTGCCCTGGCAGCACATCCTGAACTATCTGGAAGCCATCGTCCGCGTCTACAACCGCTTCGGCCGGCGCGACAACGCCTACAAGGCACGCATCAAGATCCTGGTCAAGGCCGAAGGCCAGCGCTTCATCGACGAAGTCGAGGCCGAGTACTCCGGGATCATCGACAAGGACGGCGCCCCCCACACCCTGACCCAGGCCGAACTGGACCGGGTCAGCGCCCACTTCGTGCAACCCGATCTGACCTGCGACCGAAAGAGCGCCGACGACAAGATCGCGCACATCCTCAGGGCCGCGGCCGAGGACGACCAGGAGTTCGGCCGCTGGCTGAAACGCAATGTGTTTGCCCACCGGAACCCCGACCTGCGCGCGGTGACACTGTCGTTCAAGCGCGTGGGCCAGGCCCCCGGTGACGCCACTGCCGACCAACTCGAACGGGCCGCCGACCTGGCCGACCGCTTTTCTGCCGGCGAGGCCCGTGTCACCCACGAACAGAACCTGGTGCTGCCCTGGGTGCGCTGCGACCAGTTGCCCGAGCTCTGGCGCGAGGCACGCCGGCTCGGCCTGGCCCGCCCCAACATCGGCCTGCTCACCGACATGATCGCCTGCCCCGGCGGTGACTTCTGCGACCTGGCCAACGCGCGCTCGCTGCCGGTTGCGCAGGCCCTGCTGGAGCGCTACCACGACCTCGACGAGTTGCACGACCTGGGCGAGATCGACCTGCACATCAGCGGCTGCATCAACTCCTGCGGCCACCACCACAGCGGCCACATCGGCATCCTGGGCGTCGACAAGGACGGCCAGGAGTGGTACCAGGTCACCCTCGGCGGCTCGGACGGCAGCCGCCAGTCGGGCGAGGCCAGGCCGGGCAAGGTCATCGGACCGGCTTTTGCCGCCGCCGAAATGCCCGATGTCGTGGAGGCCATCCTCGAGACCTACCGCCGCGAGAGGACCGTTGGCGAGCGCTTCGTTGCAACGCTGCACCGCATCGGCATCGAGCCCTTCAAGGCCGCCACCGAGGCGGCGCGCAGCCACACGGCCCGCACCGCAACCCCTGCCTGAACCCGGACCCCATGCCGAAACCATGACACCCAGACACACCTTCCGGCTGGCGCGCGCAGACAGCTTCCTGCCTGCCGAGCCTGCGCAGCAGCGCCTGCGGATCACCAACGACACCGACCCGCGCCAGACGGACCTGCGCGGCATCGCCGCGGTCGAGCTGGTCTTTCCGAAGTTCACCGACGGTCGCGCGTTCAGCCAGGCCTTCCTGCTGCGGCGGCGGCTCGGGTTCGCAGGCGAGATCCGGGCCACCGGCGATGTGCTGGTCGACCAGCTGCTGCAGATGTGGCGCAGCGGCTTCAGCCAGGCGGTTCTGCGCGAAGACCAGGACATCGCGCTCGGGCAACGTCTGCTCGCCACGTTCGACGGCTTCTACCAGGGCGATGCGATCCATCCTGCTCCCCGTTTCCTGGCCGTGGCCATTGGCACATGAACGCAATCGAACTCCACAACCACCCCTCGCCGGACCACGCCGGCAAGGTGTCCCGCGCGCTGGCCCTGCTGCGCGAACAGGCTGCATCGCATCCCCGGCTTGCCCAGGCCTCCAGCCTCGGCGCCGAAGACATGGTGGTCACCCACCTGATCCATCTGGCGGGCATCGAGGCCAGCGTGTTCGTGCTCGACACCGGCAAGCTGCACACGGAGACCCTGGCCCTGATACCCCTGATCGGACAACGCTATCGCCGGGAGGTCGAGGTCTACCGGCCGCAGCAGGAGCAGGTGCTTCATTTCGTTCGCCAGAACGGCGAGGATGCCATGTACCGCAGCATCGAGCTTCGCCAGCAGTGCTGCGGCATCCGCAAGATGGAGCCGCTCGCGCGCGCCCTGGCGGGCAAGGACGGATGGATCACCGGCCTGCGCCGCGAGCAGTCACAGGAGCGCGCGGATGTCGCTGCCGTGGTCCAGGAGCCGCAACGGGTGAAGATCAGTCCCATCGTCGACTGGACATGGGGCGACGTCTGGCATTTCATCGCCGAACATCGCCTGCCCTACAACGCCCTGCACGACCGCTTCTTCCCCAGCATCGGCTGCGAGCCGTGCACCCGGGCCATCGCCGTCGGCGAGGACTTCCGGTCCGGTCGCTGGTGGTGGGAAAGCGAAGCCGCCAAGGAGTGCGGCCTTCACGCAAGGCATGTGAGCCCGCCCAATCCCTTCCCTGTCGACAGCAGGACAACATGAACGCCCGCACCGAACCCGATCTGATCCAGGACGCCCTTGACCAGGCTGCCGGCCATCACCTGAGCAACCGCCATCTCGACGCTCTCGAGGAGGAAACCATCTACCTCCTGCGCGAGGTGGCCGGCGCCTTCGAGCGCCCCGCCCTGCTGTTCTCCGGGGGAAAGGACTCGCTGGTCATGCTCCGCTGCGCAGAGAAGGCCTTCGGCGCCGGCCGCATCCCCTTTCCCCTGCTGATGATCGACACGGGGCACAACTTCCCGGAAGTGACGGCCTTGCGCGACCGGCGTGCCCGCGAACTCGGCGCCGAGCTGATCGTGCGCAGCGTGGAAGACTCCATGAAGCGCGGGACCGTGCGGCTGTCCCGGCCTGACGAAAGCCGCAACGCCCACCAGTCGGTCACCCTGCTGGAGGCCATCGAGGAATTCCGCTTCGACGCGCTCATCGGCGGCGCCCGCCGGGACGAGGAGAAGGCGCGCGCCAAGGAGCGCATCTTCAGCCACAGGGACAGCTTCGGCCAGTGGCAGCCCAAGGCACAACGCCCGGAGCTCTGGACCCTGTTCAACACCCGCCTGCACCCCGGAGAGCACTTCCGCGTCTTCCCGATCAGCAACTGGACCGAACTGGACGTCTGGCAGTACATCGACCGCGAGCGCATCGCGCTGCCCTCCCTCTACTACAGCCACCCGCGGGAGGTGGTGGAGCGTCGCGGGTTGCTGGTTCCGGTGACGGGCCTGACGCCCGCACGCGACGGCGAAACGGTGGTGGTGCGCGACGTGCGCTTTCGCACCGTGGGCGACATCACCTGCACCTGCCCGGTGGCCAGCACGGCCGCCACACCCGCGGACATCGTGATCGAGACGCTCAGGGCAGATCTGAGCGAGCGCGGCGCCACGCGCATGGACGACAGAACCAGCGACGCCTCCATGGAGCGCCGCAAGAAGGAGGGATACTTCTGATGAGCACCGACACCACCCAGGACACCCGTGCGGCCCTGACCTTCATCACCTGCGGGTCGGTCGATGACGGCAAGAGCACCCTCATCGGCCGCCTGCTCGTCGACAGCAAGGCCGTGCTGCAGGACCACCTGGCCGGCGTGCAGCGCCAGGGCGAGACCGACCTGGCGCTGCTCACGGACGGCCTGTCGGCCGAACGCGAACAGGGCATCACCATCGACGTGGCCTACCGCTACTTCGGCAGCGAGTCGCGCAAGTTCATCATCGGCGACGCGCCCGGTCACGAGCAGTACACCCGGAACATGGTCACGGCGGCATCCCGGGCGGACGCCGCGGTGGTGCTGGTCGATGCCACCAAGCTGGCCTGGCAGGACGGGCCGCCGAAGCTGCTGCCGCAGACACGCCGCCACAGCCTGCTGCTCAAGCTGCTGCGTGTGCACTCGATCGTCTTCGTGGTCAACAAGCTCGATGCCGTGACGGACAGCGCCCGGGCGTTCCGGCACATTGCAGACGCGCTCGACCGCTTTGCCCAGGAGGCGGGCATGGCGGTCGCCGCGACCGTGCCGGTCTCGGCCCTCAGGGGATGGAACGTGGTCGATTCCCCGGCCGAGGCAGGCTGGTGCGGCTACCACGGACCCACCCTGCTGGAACTCCTGGAACAACTGCCGGCCACCCCGGCCGACGAGGGCCTGCCGATGACGTTCCCGGTCCAATGGGTGGAAAAATTCAGTGCATCGGCCGACACCCGTCAGGGGCGCCGGATTTTCTGGGGCCGGGTGGCCAGCGGGCGCGTCCGCCCTGGCCAGGCGGTCCGGGTCCTGCCCGGCGGACAGACCGCCCAGGTCGCTCAGGTGCTCGACCACCGGCGCACCCCGAACGACGTGAATTGCGGCCATGGCGCCGGAATCGTGCTCGACCGCGAACTGGACGTGTCGCGCGGGGACTGGATTCACGAGGATGGCAGCGCCCCAGCGCTGTCGCCCCAGTGCCAGCTCAGCGCCACCGTGGCCTGGCTCGACAACGAGCCCCTGGTCCCGGGCCGCACCTACTGGGCCCTGCACGGACACCGCTGGGTCAAGGCCAGGGTCCGGCGCATCGTGCACCGCCTGGACATCCACACACTGGCCGAACAGGAGGCCTCGCAGCTGGAAAGCAACGCCATCGGACATGTCGAACTGGCGCTGCAGGAGCCGCTGCTGACCTTGCCATTCGAGCGGTCGCGCACCCTGGGGGCACTCATCCTGGTCGACACCGCCAGCCACAGAACGGCCGGGGCCCTTCTGGTGCGCTGACGCCGCTGCGCAGCCTGCGCCCCGGCTGGTTGCGGGGGCTTTACTTTTGTCAACGCCAGGGCTTTGCGGCGGCGCTAACCTGCCGGCAGCCTAAAATCGGGGGTTTCCCGAATATCCCCACATCACCATGACCCACGTTGTCACCGAAGCCTGCATCCGCTGCAAGTACACCGATTGCGTCGACGTCTGCCCCGTGGACTGCTTCCGCGAAGGTCCGAATTTCCTGACCATCGACCCTGACGAGTGCATCGACTGCGCCGTCTGCATCCCCGAGTGTCCGGTCAGCGCGATCTACGCCGAGGAGGACCTCCCGAAGGACCAGGTCCACATGACCGCCATCAACGCGGAGCTGGCCCGGCTGCCCAACTGGAAGAGCATCACCAAGCGCAAGGAGCCGCTGCCCGATGCCGACGACTGGAAGGACCGCACCGGCAAGCTGTCCGAGCTGATCCGCTGACGTTCCGGATGCCCGAAGCCGCGCTGACAGCAGGCGATGCCTCCCCGGTCGAGACCGACGCGGTCATCATCGGGGCGGGGCCGGTCGGCCTGTTCCAGGTCTTCGAACTGGGGCTTCTGGAGATCAGGGCACACGTCATCGATGCCCTGCCCTACCCCGGCGGCCAGCCGGTGGAGCTCTACCCGGACAAGCCCATTTACGACATCCCGGCGGTGCCCGTCTGTACCGGGCGCGAACTGGTCGACTCCCTGCTCAGGCAGATCAGGCCCTTCGGCGCCGAGTTCCACCTCGGTCAGACCGTCACCCGGGTGGAGCGCCAGCCCGATGGCCGGTTCATCGTCCAGACCGACCGTCAGGTTCGCCTGCTGACCCGGACCGTCTTCATCGCCGGCGGGGTGGGCGCCTTCGAGCCACGCCGTCTCAAGCTAGGCGGCATCGAACGTTTCGAGGATCGCCAGCTTTTCTACCATGTGCGCGATCCGGCCGAATTCGCCGGCCGGCATCTGGTGATCGCCGGCGGTGGAGATTCGGCCCTCGAGTGGGCGGTCCACTTTGCCCAGGCCAGTCCGCACCGGGCCGCCAGCGTCACCCTGGTGCACCGCCGGGATGGATTCCAGGCTGCCCCGGCCACGGTCGCGCGGGTGCGCGAACTGTGTGCCGAGCTGTCCCTGCAGTTCATGGTGGGACAGGTGACCGGCTTCGAGGAGGAACAGGGCCGCCTGTGCCGACTGAAGGTCAGCGGGACGGATGGCGTGACCCGCCTGCTGCCCGCGGATGCGCTGCTGGTGTTCTTCGGCCTCTCGCCCAGGCTCGGGCCCATCGCCGACTGGGGCCTGCAGATCGAGCGCAAGCAACTGGTGGTGGACACCGAGAAATTCTCCACCAGCGAGCCGGGCATCTTCGCCGTCGGCGACGTCAACACCTATCCGGGCAAGAAGAAGCTGATCCTGTGCGGATTCCATGAGTGCGCACTGGCCGCCTTCGGGGCAGCAGCCCTGGTCTATCCGGACCGGCAGGTGATGCTGCAGTACACCACCACCAGCACCCGGCTGCACCAGGTGCTCGGCGTCGAATCGCCGGTGTTTGACGATTGAACCCACCTGCGGCCCTCTTGTGGCCCCGCTTGAAAACATCGCGAAAATGACGCTATAATTTCAGTCTGTTCCCTGATAGCTCAGTCGGTAGAGCGACGGACTGTTAATCCGCAGGTCCCTGGTTCGAGTCCAGGTCGGGGAGCCA
>SBFS01000093.1 GCA_006227825.1 Burkholderiales bacterium
CATCCGCCTTTCTTTTCCAGTCTCCACCCACGAAGGACGCGCCATGACGACGGCAGCCGAGCAACAGCACATGCAGCAACAGGGCCTGTACGACCCGGCCAACGAGCACGATGCGTGCGGCGTCGGCTTCGTGGCCCACATCAAGGGTGAGAAGCGTCACGACATCGTGACCCAGGCGCTCAAGATCCTGGAGAACATCGACCATCGCGGCGCAGTGGGTGCCGACAAGCTCATGGGCGACGGAGCCGGCATCCTGATCCAGCTGCCCGATGCCCTGTACCGCGAGGAGATGGCCAGGCAGGGCGTGGCCCTGCCGCCAGCCGGCGAATACGGGGTCGGCATGATCTTCCTGCCCAAGGAGCACGCCTCCCGCCTGGCCTGCGAGCAGGAGATGGAGCGCGCCATCCACGCCGAAGGCCAGGTGCTGCTGGGCTGGCGCGACGTCCCGGTCAACCGGGACATGCCGATGTCGCCCACGGTGCGCGCCAAGGAGCCGATCATGCGCCAGGTCTTCATCGGCCGGGGCCCCGACGTGATCGTCCAGGACGCGCTGGAACGCAAGCTCTACGTCATCCGCAAGACGGCCAGCGCCGCGATCCAGCGTCTCAAGCTCAAGCACAGCAAGGAGTACTACGTCCCGAGCATGAGCAGCCGGACCGTGGTCTACAAGGGGCTGCTGCTGGCCGACCAGGTGGGTACGTACTTTCTCGACCTGCAGGACCCGCGCTGCGTCTCGGCCCTGGGCCTGGTGCACCAGCGCTTCTCCACCAACACCTTCCCGGAATGGCCCCTGGCCCATCCGTACCGCTATGTGGCGCACAACGGCGAGATCAACACCGTCAAGGGCAACTACAACTGGATGAAGGCCCGCGAAGGCGTGATGTCCTCCCCGGTGCTGGGTGATGACCTGCGCAAGCTGTATCCGATCAGCTTCGCCGGCCAGTCCGACACCGCCACCTTCGACAACTGCCTCGAGTTGCTGACCATGGCCGGCTACCCGATCAGCCAGGCGGTGATGATGATGATCCCGGAGCCCTGGGAACAGCACACGATGATGGATCCGCGGCGCCGCGCCTTCTACGAGTACCACGCGGCCATGCTGGAGCCCTGGGATGGTCCGGCATCCATCGTCTTCACCGACGGGCGCCAGATCGGCGCGACCCTGGACCGCAACGGCCTGCGTCCCTCGCGTTACTGCGTCACCGACGACGACCTCGTCATCATGGGCTCGGAGTCCGGTGTGCTGCCGATTCCCGAGAACAGGATCGTGCGCAAGTGGCGTCTGCAGCCCGGCAAGATGTTCCTCATCGACCTCGAGCAGGGTCGCATGATCGACGACGAGGAGCTCAAGGCCAACCTCGCCCACAGCAAGCCGTACAAGCAGTGGATCGAGAACCTGCGCATCAAGCTCGATGACGTGGAGCCGCACGCGGGCGACACACCCCTGACCGACGCCGGCAGCCTGCTCGACCGCCAGCAGGCCTTCGGCATGACGCAGGAGGACATCAAGTTCCTGCTGGCACCGATGGCCGCCCAGGGCGAGGAGGGGATCGGCTCCATGGGCAACGACAGCCCGCTGGCGGTGCTCTCCGGCAAGAACAAGCCGCTGTACAACTACTTCAAGCAGCTGTTCGCCCAGGTGACCAACCCGCCGATCGATCCGATCCGCGAGGCCATCGTGATGTCGCTGGTGTCCTTCATCGGACCCAAACCCAACCTGCTGGACATCAACCAGGTCAACCCGCCGCTGCGCCTGGAGGTCAGCCAGCCCATCCTCGACTTCGAGGACATGGGCAAGCTGCGCAACATCGAGCAGACCACGCAGGGCAAGTTCCGCAGCCACACCCTGGACATCACCTACCCCCTGGCCTGGGGCAAGGAAGGGGTGGAGGCCAAGCTGGCATCCCTGTGCGCCGAGGCCGTCGACGCCATCAAGGGCGGCAAGAACATCCTGATCATCAGCGACCGGGCCATTGGCGCGCAGCAGGTCGCCATCCCTGCGCTGCTGGCGCTCTCGGCCATTCACCAGCATCTGGTCCGCGAGGGCCTGCGGACCACCGCGGGCCTCGTGGTCGAGACCGGCACCGCACGCGAGGTGCACCACTTTGCGGTGCTGGCCGGTTATGGCGCCGAGGCCATCCACCCCTACCTGGCCATGGAGACCCTGGTCGCCATGCACGGGGAGCTTCCGGGCGACCTGTCGGCCGACAAGGTCATCTACAACTACGTCAAGGCGATCGGCAAGGGCCTGTCCAAGATCATGTCCAAGATGGGCGTGAGCACCTACATGTCCTATTGCGGCGCCCAGCTTTTCGAGGCCATCGGCCTGAACAGCGAGACGGTGGACAAGTACTTCACCGGAACGGCCAGCCGCGTCGAGGGCATCGGCGTGTTCGAGATCGCGGAGGAAGCCATCCGCATGCACAAGGCGGCCTACGGCGACGACCCGGTGCTGGCAAACATGCTGGACGCCGGCGGCGAGTACGCCTGGCGCACCCGCGGCGAGGAGCACATGTGGACGCCCGACGCCATCGCCAAGCTGCAGCACAGCACGCGCGCCGGCAACTTCGCCACCTACAAGGAATACGCCCAGATCATCAACGACCAGAGCAGGCGCCACATGACCCTGCGCGGCCTGTTCGAGTTCAGGATCGATCCGTCCAGGGCGATCCCGGTCGACGAGGTCGAGCCGGCCAGCGAGATCGTCCGGCGCTTCGCCACCGGTGCCATGTCGCTCGGCTCCATCTCCACCGAGGCGCATGCCACGCTGGCGGTGGCCATGAACCGCATCGGCGGCAAGAGCAACACCGGCGAGGGCGGCGAGGACGCACTGCGCTACCGCAACGAGCTCAAGGGCATCCCGATCCGCCAGGGCCAGACCATGTCGGACCTGCTGGGCAAGGAGATCTTCGAGGTCGACTACGAGCTGCAGGAAGGCGATTCGCTGCGCTCGCGCATCAAGCAGGTGGCTTCGGGGCGCTTCGGTGTGACGGCCGAGTACCTGGCCAGCGCCGACCAGATCCAGATCAAGATGGCCCAGGGCGCCAAGCCGGGCGAGGGCGGCCAGCTGCCGGGCGGCAAGGTCTCGGACTACATCGGCAAGCTGCGCCACAGCGTGCCGGGGGTGGGCCTGATCAGCCCGCCACCGCACCACGACATCTACTCGATCGAGGACCTGGCCCAACTGATCCACGACCTCAAGAACGTGGCGCCGCACAGCTCGATCTCGGTCAAGCTGGTGTCCGAGGTCGGCGTCGGCACCATCGCCGCCGGCGTGGCCAAGTGCAAGGCGGATCACGTGGTGATCGCCGGGCATGACGGCGGCACCGGTGCTTCCCCCTGGTCGTCGATCAAGCACGCGGGCTCTCCCTGGGAGATCGGCCTGGCCGAGACCCAGCAGACGCTGGTGCTCAACCGCCTGCGGGGCCGCATCCGCGTGCAGGCCGACGGGCAGATGAAGACCGGGCGGGATGTCGTCATCGGCGCCCTGCTCGGTGCGGACGAGTTCGGTTTCGCCACCGCGCCGCTGGTCGTCGAGGGCTGCATCATGATGCGCAAGTGCCACCTCAACACCTGCCCGGTCGGTGTCGCCACGCAGGACCCGGTGCTGCGCAAGAAGTTCTCCGGCAAGCCCGAGCACGTGGTCAACTACTTCTTCTTTGTGGCCGAAGAGGCGCGCCAGATCATGGCGCAGCTGGGCATCCGCAAGTTCGACGAGCTGGTGGGACGGTCCGACCTGCTGGACATGCGCCAGGGGGTGGAGCACTGGAAGGCACGGGGCCTGGACTTCAGCCGCCTGCTGGCCCAGCCGGCGGTGCCCGCCGACGTGCCCCGGCTGCATGTGGAGGAGCAGGACCACGGCCTGGAGAAGTCGCTGGACAACATCCTGATCGCCAAGTCCCGTCCCGCCATCGACAAGGGCGAGCGTGTGCATTTCATGGAGGTGGCCCGCAACGTGAACCGCTCCGTGGGCGCCATGCTCTCGGGGGCCGTGACCAAGGTCCACCCGGACGGGCTGCCGGACGAGACCATCCGGATCCAGCTCGAGGGCACAGGCGGCCAATCTTTCGGGGCCTTCCTGTGCCGCGGCATCACCCTCTACCTGATCGGCGACGCCAACGACTACACCGGCAAAGGCCTCTCGGGTGGCCGTGTCGTGGTTCGTCCGAGCATCGAGTTCCGCGGTGACGCCACGCGCAACATCATTGTCGGCAACACCGTCATGTACGGCGCCACCAGCGGCGAGGCCTTCTTCAGCGGTGTCGCCGGCGAGCGCTTCGCTGTGCGCCTGTCCGGCGCCACGGCCGTTGTCGAGGGCACCGGTGACCATGGCTGCGAGTACATGACCGGCGGCACCGTGGCCGTGCTGGGCAAGACGGGGCGCAACTTCGCCGCCGGCATGAGCGGCGGCATCGCCTATGTCTACGACGAGGACGGCCTGTTTGCCAAGCGATGCAACACCGCCATGGTGAGCCTGGAGAAGGTGCTGCCGGCAGCCGAGCAGGAGGCCACGGTCGACCGCGCCGTCTGGCACCGGGGCCAGAGCGACGAGGCGCAGCTTCGCAAGCTGCTGGAGGACCACAACCGGTGGACGGGCAGCAAGCGTGCGCGCGAACTGCTGGACAACTGGGGCGAGGCGAGGGCGAAGTTCGTGAAGGTCTTCCCGACCGAATACAAGCGTGCGCTGGCCGAAATCCATGCCCGCAAGGCGGCCGCCGAGGTGTCGGACAAGCCGCAGGCCGCTCCCAGGAAGCCGGCTGCCGCCGCCCGTTAAGAAGCAACCACCCACGCAGGACCTACATCATGGGAAAAGTCACCGGCTTCATGGAATACGAGCGTGTCGAGGAGGGCTACAAGCCTGTCACCGAACGCCTGAAGCACTACAAGGAGTTCGTTGTCGGCCTTGACGACGAACAGGCCAGGATCCAGGGTGCCCGCTGCATGGATTGCGGAACGCCGTTCTGCAACAGCGGTTGCCCGGTCAACAACATCATCCCGGACTTCAACGACCTGGTCTACCAGGGCGACTGGAAGAACGCGATCACGGTGCTGCACAGCACCAACAACTTCCCGGAGTTCACCGGCCGGATCTGCCCCGCGCCCTGCGAGGCCGCCTGCACCCTCAACATCAACAACGACCCGGTGGGCATCAAGTCCATCGAGCACGCCATCATCGACCGGGCCTGGGCCGAGGGGTGGGTCCTGCCGCAGCCCCCCCGCCACAAGACCGGCAAGAAGGTGGCTGTGGTCGGATCCGGACCGGCCGGCCTGGCTGCCGCGCAGCAACTGGCGCGCGCTGGCCACGATGTGACCGTGTTCGAGAAGAACAGCCGCATCGGCGGCCTGCTGCGCTACGGCATTCCCGACTTCAAGATGGAGAAGTCGCACATCGACCGGCGCATCCAGCAGATGGAGGCCGAAGGCGTCGTCTTCCGCACCGGCACCCTCATCGGCGCCATGCCGCAAGGGTCCAAGGTGACCAACGACGCCAGGACCGTGATCGGCGCCGAGGAGCTCAAGGCCCAGTTCGATGCCGTGCTGCTGTGCGGCGGCTCGGAGCAGAGCCGGGACCTGCCCGTGCCCGGTCGTGAGCTCGACGGGGTCCATTTCGCGATGGAGTTCCTGCCGATGCAGAACAAGGTCAATGCCGGCGACAAGCTCAAGGGCCAGATCCGTGCCGATGGCAAGCATGTCATCGTCATCGGCGGTGGCGACACCGGCTCCGACTGCGTCGGCACCAGCACCCGCCATGGTGCACTGAGCGTGACGCAGTTCGAGCTGATGCCGCAGCCGCCCGAAGAGGAGAACAAGCCCCTGGTCTGGCCCTACTGGCCGCTGAAGCTGCGGACCAGCTCCAGCCACGAAGAGAGTGCCGAGAAGGGGCTGCTCAAGCGCGAGTTCGCCATCTCCACCAAGGAGTTCGTCGGCAAGAACGGCAAGGTCACCGGGCTCAGGACGGTGCATGTCGAATTCAGGGATGGCAAGTTCGTCGAAGTCCCGGGCACCGAGAAGGAGTACCCGGCCGATCTGGTCCTGCTGGCCATGGGCTTCGTCAATCCGGTTGCCACGGTGCTTGACGTCTTCGGTGTCGAGAAGGACGCGCGGGGCAACGCCAGGGCTTCCACCGATTTCACCGGCGGCTATGCCACCAGCGTGGACAAGGTGTTCGCGGCCGGTGACATGCGCCGGGGCCAGTCGCTGGTGGTCTGGGCCATCCGCGAGGGGCGCCAGGCGGCCCGCGCGGTCGACGAATACCTGATGGGTTCCACCGACCTGCCGCGCTGAGGCGCGCGGACCGGCCGTCCGGGCGCGCCCGTTCCCCCGGCGCAAAGGGGGGCCGGACCCCGGGGGCATGGCCGGCCATGCGACAATCCGGGACTGCCCGCCCAGCGGATGCCGGCATGCCGACGGTGTCCCCGGAGCCTATGAGCGACCGTCCCTTCATCGAAATCGACCATGTGACCTTCGGCTACGACAGCCGGAGAACCATCCTCAGCGACATCTCGTTGCGCTTTGCGCGCGGCAAGGTGACCGCGGTGCTGGGCGGTTCCGGCTGTGGCAAGACGACATTGCTGCGGCTGATCGGTGGCGTGCACGCCCCCGGCAGTGGCCGTGTGGTGTTCGACGGCGAGGAAATCGACACGCGCAACAAGCAGCAACTGTTCCGCCTTCGCCGCCGGCTGGGCATGCTGTTCCAGTTCGGTGCCCTGTTCACCGACCTGACGGTGTTCGACAATGTCGCGTTTCCGCTGCGGGAGATGACCGACCTGCCCGAAACGCTGATTCGCGACATCGTTCTGATGAAGCTGCATGCGGTCGGCCTCCGTGGGGCGGCCGGCATGCGCATCAGCGAGGTGTCCGGCGGCATGGCCCGGCGGATCGCGCTGGCCCGCGCCATCGCGCTCGATCCGGAACTGATCATGTACGACGAGCCCTTCGCGGGCCTGGACCTGGTCTCGATGGGCGTGACCGCCAAGCTGATCCGCACGCTCACCGATGTCACCGGCGCCACCACGCTGCTGATCTCCCACGACGTGCCCCAGTGCATGGCGATCAGCGACTGGGTGGTGCTGATGGCGGCCGGCGGGCGCGTGGTCGCCCAGGGCACGCCCGGACAGCTGATGTCGAGCCAGGACCCCGAGGTGCGCCAGTTCGTGCGCGGCGAGCCGGATGGCCCGATCCGGTTCCATTACCCGGCGCCCGAGGTGAGCGAGGATTTCGGACCCGGGAGGCACGCATGAGGCTGCTGCAATGGCTGGGCTCCCGCTTCCTCGATTCGCTGTCCCGCTGGGGCCACGGCGCGATCTTCTTCATGGATCTGCTCAGGGCCACGCCGGCGGCATTCCGCCGCTTCAGCCTGGTGGTGGTGCAGATCCACGCCATCGGCAACCGCTCGCTGGTCATCATCCTGGCTTCGGGCCTCGCTGTCGGCTTCGTGCTGGCCTTGCAGATGTACTACGCCCTCTCGACCTACGGTGCCGCCGAGTCCCTGGGCCTGATCGTCAACCTGGCCCTGGTCCGCGAACTGGGGCCGGTTGTCACGGCGCTGCTGTTTGCGGGGCGCGCCGGAACATCGCTGACCGCCGAGATCGGCCTGATGAAGGCGGGCGAGCAGATCGCGGCCATGGAGCTGATGGCCATCGACCCGCGACAGCGGGTGCTGGCACCGCGTTTCCTGGCGGGCTGCCTGTCGATGCCCCTGCTGGCCGCCCTGTTCTCGGCCATCGGCATCCTGGGCGCCTGGGTGGTGGCCGTCGGCCTGATCGGCATCGACGCCGGCAATTTCTGGTCCATCCAGCAAAGCGGTGTCGATGTCTGGCGGGATGTCGGCAATGGCGTGATCAAGAGCATCGTGTTCGGTGTCATCTGCACGGCGGTCGCGCTCTACCAGGGCTACGAGACCGAGGCCACGCCCGAGGGCGTGGCCTACGCCACCACCCGAACGGTGGTGACCGCATCGCTGGGCGTGCTGGCCATGGACTTCATCCTGACGGCCCTCATGTTTTCGACGCCCTGACAGGGAGTTCCCATGAACAAGAGAAACCTTGAAATCCTCGTCGGTCTGTTCGTGTTGCTCGGAGCGGCAGCGTTGCTGTTCCTGGCGCTCAAGGCGGCCAACCTGACCAGCTTCGGCACCGGTGGAGACACCTACACCGTGCAGGCGCGCTTCGACAACATCGGTGGCCTGAAGGCGCGCGCTCCGGTTCGATCGGCCGGCGTGGCCGTTGGCCGCGTGACCCGGATCACCCTCGATTCCGAGACCTTCCAGGGTCTGGTGACCATGGAAATCGACAATGGCGTGCGCTTCCCGCGCGATTCGACAGCCAAGATACTCACGGCGGGCCTGCTGGGCGACCAGTACATCGGCATCGACCCCGGAGGTGACGAGCAGAACCTCGGCGCAGGCGATACCCTCGGTCGAACCCAGTCGGCGGTGGTGCTGGAAAACCTCATTGGCCAGTTCCTGTTCAACCGCGCTGCGGAAGGTTCCGGGGACTGATGTCGCTGCCGCGATGCCGCAACTGCCCGTTGCGGCCGGGCCGTTTCCCACAGTCTGGTGACTTTTTTTTCGAACGGATACAGAAGATCTCCAACAGAGGGCTTGTACGAGCGATGATCCGTCCTGCGTGACGGGCGGTTCGGCCCGTCTGCCCGTCCAGCCCCCGACGATTTCCTCTGGCGCCTCCATGAACAAGCCCATGTCCTCCAGTGTTGAAGTGCCTGCCGGTGCTGCGGCGGGCCGGCGCCTGCGTCCGCTGCGCCTGCTGGTGCTCCCCCTGGTCCTGTCCGTGCTGGCCGGTTGTGCCACCGGCCCGACGGCGCACCCCGACGACCCGCTGGAGCCCCTGAACCGCAACATCTACCAGTTCAACGAGGCGGTCGATGCCGTGGTGCTCAAGCCGGTCGCCACGCTGTACGTGCGGGCGGCACCGGATCCGGTGCGAACGGGCGTCAGCAACTTCTTCAACAACCTGAGCGATTTCTGGTCCTTCGTCAACGCCACGCTGCAGCTGCGTCCCCGCGAGGCTGCCGAGAACTTCCTGCGGTTCAATGTCAATACCGTGCTCGGGCTGGGCGGCGTGCTGGACATCGCGTCGGACATGGGCATCGAGCGGACCCGGCTGGACTTCGGCCAGACGCTCGGGCGCTGGGGTGTCCCTGCCGGCCCCTATCTGGTGCTGCCCTTGCTGGGTCCCTCGTCGGTCCGGGATGCCGCAGGCCGCAGCGTCGAGACGCGGGGCGATCTCGTGATGGAAGTCGACCACGTTTCCACCCGCAACAGCCTGTACGGCCTGCGGCTGGTCGACACGCGCGCCAACCTGCTGCGTGCCACCGCCATGCTGGAGGGGGCGGCACTGGACAAGTACAGCTTCACACGGGACTTCTACCTGCAGCGGCGCCAGAACCAGATCGATGACATCATCGACCGGGGCTGGGGCATCGGAAACGGTGACCGGACGTCAGGTGACCAAGACTGATCCGGGAACCTCGTTGCCTCCGTTCGAATCCCAAACCTCATGAAAACGCAAGCGAAGGCCGCTTGATCTCGAAAGGCGACACATGTTGAAACGACGTGACTGGATCGGTGCGGTGATGCTGGTCGGGACGCTGTGGCTGGCGGGTCCCGCACGGGCGCAGGTCGAGGCGCCGGATGCCCTGGTCAAACGCATCTCCACCGAAGCCCTCGAAGCGGTGAAGGCGGACCCGGCCATCCAGGCGGGAGACCTGAACCGCATCATGGCGCTGGTCGACAGCAAGATCATGCCGAACGTGAACTTCGCCCGCATGACCTCCTCCGCGGTGGGTCGATTCTGGCGTCAGGCCACACCCGAGCAGAAGGAGAAGCTCCAGGCGGAGTTCAAGACGCTGCTTGTGCGCACCTACTCCGGCGCGCTCGGCGAGGTCAAGGACCAGACCCTGTCCTTCCGTCCGATGCGGGCCCGCGCCGAGGACACCGAAGTGGTGGTGCGCTCCGAGGTCCGGGGACGGGGCGATCCGATCCAGCTGGACTACCGCCTCGAGAAGACGGCGGACGGCTGGAAGATCTACGACATCAATGTGCTGGGTCTCTGGCTGGTGGATACCTACCGCACCCAGTTTGCGCAGGAAATCAATGCCAACGGCATCGATGGCCTGATCGCCACGCTGGCCGAGCGCAACAAGTCGGCTGCATCGCGCGCGAGCTGAAGTTCATGAGCCAGGACGTTGCGATGACCCCGGCTGTGGTGTCCCTGCCGGCCAGGCTCACCATCGGCACGGCGGCAGCCGAGCTCCAGCGCCTGGTGCCGCAGGTCGCGGCCCAGGGGCAGGGTCCGGTGGCCCTGGATGGCAGCACCCTCGAGCAGTTCGATTCTTCGGCCATTGCCGTGATGCTGGAGCTGCGCCGGCAGGTGCTGCGGCATGGCGGGCAACTGAGCGTGACCCGGCTGCCGCCCCGGCTGAGCGACCTGATGGCTCTGTACGGCGTGGGCGAACTCCTGCCGGGATAAAATAGAAGGTTCCCGCCCGCCTTCGCAGAATCGGATGCCCGGCCCGAGGCGGGTGACCCTCTGGTCCCGCCCGATGTCCGCTGTCTCCTTCCAGAACGTTTCCAAGTCCTTTGCCACCGCGCGTGGCGAATTGCAGGCCCTGCGGGACGTGAGTTTCGACATCGAGCCGGGCGAGTTCTTCGGCCTGCTCGGCCCCAATGGGGCGGGCAAGACCACCCTCATCAGCATTCTTGCCGGCCTGGCGCGCGCCAGCAGCGGCCAGGTCCGTGTCCACGGCCACGACGTGCAGACCGACTACGGATCGGCGCGCCGCTTGCTGGGCGTGGTGCCGCAGGAGCTGGTGTTCGACCCGTTCTTCACCGTCCGGGAGGCGCTGCGCTTCCAGTCGGGCTACTTCGGCATCCGCGACAACGCGGCCTGGATCGACGAACTGCTGGAAGGCTTGGGGCTGTCCGACAAGGCCGGCGCGAACATGCGCCAGCTCTCGGGCGGCATGAAGCGCCGGGTGCTGATCGCGCAGGCGCTGGTCCACCGGCCGCAGGTCATCGTGCTCGACGAGCCCACCGCCGGGGTTGATGTCGAACTGCGCCAGACCCTGTGGCAGTTCGTGTCGGGACTCAACCGGCGCCTGGGCTGCACCGTGCTGCTGACCACCCATTACCTGGAGGAGGCCGAGGCCCTGTGCGGGCGGATTGCGATGCTCAAGCAGGGCCGGGTGGTGGCGCTCGAGCGCACCTCCGATCTGCTCGCGCGGTCCTCGTCCAACGTCCTTCGCTTCAAGACCGACCATCCCTTGCCGCAGGACCTGCAGGCCCAGGCCCGCGTCACGGGCCGGGTGGTGCAGCTGCCGGCACACGATGCGCTCGAGGTCGAGCGCCTGCTGGCGCGGGTGCGCGAATCCGGGGTGCTGGCGCAGGACATCGAGATCCGCAAGGCCGATCTCGAGGACGTGTTTCTCGATCTCATGGATTCGGGTGCGCCAGAGGCCGGAGACGCGGGGGTGACGGCATGAGCGGGTGGCAGACCCTTTTCTACAAGGAAGTGCTGCGCTTCTGGAAGGTCGGCTTCCAGACCGTGGCCGCGCCGGTGATCACCGCCATCCTGTACATGATGATCTTCGGGCATGTCCTCGAAGACCATGTCAAGGTCTACGAGAGCGTCAGCTACACCGCCTTCCTGCTGCCCGGACTGGTGATGATGAGCGTGTTGCAGAATGCGTTTGCCAACAGTTCGTCCTCGCTGATCCAGAGCAAGGTGATGGGCAACCTCGTCTTCCTCATGCTCACGCCCCTGTCGCACCGGGCGTGGTTCTTTGCCTACGTCGCCTCTTCGGTGGTCCGGGGGCTGGCGGTCGGTGCGGGGGTCATCCTGGCCACCTGGTGGTTTGCCCGCCCGCCCTTCGAGGCGCCTCTTTGGATCGCGGCATTCGCGCTCATGGGCGCGGCACTGCTGGGGGCCCTCGGCCTGATTGCCGGCCTGTGGGCCGAGAAGTTCGACCAGATGGCCGCCTTCCAGAACTTCATCATCATGCCCATGACCTTCCTCTCGGGCGTGTTCTACTCGATCCATTCCCTGCCCGATTTCTGGCAGCGGGTCAGCCACCTGAATCCGTTCTTTTACATGATCGACGGTTTCCGCTACGGCTTCTTCGGTGTCAGCGACACCTCGCCCTGGCTGAGCCTGTCCATCGTCGGGCTGGCGCTGGCGGCCGTCAGCGCCCTGGCCCTGCGCCTGCTCAAGACCGGCTACAAGATCCGCCACTGACATTCCTTCACGACATGACCGCTGACCAGATCGAATCCATCATCCGTGCCGGCCTTCCCTGCGAGCACATCGAAGTGACGGGCGACGGTCGCCACTGGGCCGCCGTGATCGTTTCGCCCGCCTTCGAGGGCGTTCGATCCATCGCGCGCCACCAGAAGGTGTATGCGACGCTGGGCGCCCGCATCCACAACGACGAAGTGCATGCGCTGTCCATGAAGACCTACACGCCGGCCGAGTGGGCCCGCCAGGGCTGAGGCGGACGGCATGGACAAGCTGCTGATCAGGGGTGGCCGTCGCCTGCAGGGCGAACTGGAGGTCTCCGGCGCCAAGAATGCGGCCCTGCCCGAGCTGTGCGCGACGCTGCTGACGCAAGAGCCGGTCATGCTGACCAATGTCCCGCGGCTGCGCGACATCGCCACCATGCGGGCCCTGCTGGACCACATGGGCGTGCAGACGCGCACCCACGGTGAACGGGGGGGCATGAGTTTCCATGCGGCGGGAGACCTGCTGCCCGAAGCCCCCTACGAACTGGTCAAGACCATGCGCGCCTCGGTGCTGGTGCTCGGCCCGCTGCTGGCCCGCCTGGGGCATGCGCGGGTTTCGTTGCCCGGCGGATGCGCCATCGGGGCCCGACCGGTCGACCAGCACATCAAGGGCCTGCAGGCCATGGGCGCGCAGATCGAGGTGGAGCACGGCTACATGGTGGCCCGCCTGCCGCAGGGGCGCACCCGTCTCAGGGGGGCGCGCATCGCCACCGACATGGTCACGGTCACCGGTACCGAGAACTTCCTGATGGCGGCCTGCCTGGCCGAGGGCGAGACGGTGCTGGAGAACGCGGCCCAGGAGCCCGAGATTCCCGACCTGGCCGAGATGCTGATCGCCATGGGTGCGAAGATCGAAGGTCATGGCACCAGCCGCATCCACATCCAGGGTGTCGAGCGGTTGCACGGCTGCCAGCACCAGGTGGTGGCCGACCGCATCGAGGCTGGCACCTTCCTGTGTGCCGTGGCTGCAACCGGTGGCGATGTGGTCCTTCGCCACGGACGGGGGGAGCACCTGGAGGCGGTGATCGACAAGCTGCGCGACGCCGGCGCGGTCATCGAGGCGGGCAACGGATTCCTGCGCGTGCGCAGCGAGGGCCGACTCAGGGCCCAGAGCTTCCGAACCACCGAGTACCCGGGCTTTCCCACCGACATGCAGGCCCAGTTCATGGCGCTCAACTGCATTTCCGAGGGCACCAGCACCGTGACCGAAACCATCTTCGAGAACCGCTTCATGCACGTGAGCGAGCTGATGCGCCTGGGGGCCCGTATCCAGATCGATGGCAAGGTGGCGGTGGTCGAAGGCGTGCGTCGCCTCTCCGGTGCCACCGTCATGGCGACCGATCTGCGGGCATCGGCCAGCCTGGTGATTGCCGGGCTGGTGGCCGAAGGCGAGACGGTCGTGGACCGCATCTACCATCTGGACCGGGGATACGATCAGATGGAGGCCAAGCTGCGTGCCATCGGTGCCGACATCGAAAGGATCAAATGATCACCCTCGCGCTTTCCAAGGGCCGAATTTTCGACGAGACCCTGCCCCTGCTTGCGGCGGCGGGCATCGAGGTTCTTGAAGATCCGGAGAAGTCACGCAAGCTCATCCTGCCCACCAACCGGTCCGATGTCCGGGTGGTCCTGGTGCGGGCGACCGACGTGCCGACCTACGTCGAGTACGGCGGCGCCGACCTGGGCGTCACCGGCAAGGACACGCTGATCGAGCACGGCGGCCAAGGTCTCTACCAGCCGCTGGACCTGCAGATTGCCAAATGCCGCATGAGCGTGGCGGTACCTGTCGATTTCGACTACGCATCGGCGGTCCGCCAGGGCTCGCGCCTGAAGGTGGCGACCAAGTACACCACCATCGCGCGCGAGTTCTTCGCCGGCAAGGGCGTTCACGTCGACCTGATCAAGCTCTATGGCAGCATGGAGCTCGCCCCGCTGACAGGATTGGCCGATGCCATCGTCGACCTGGTGTCCACCGGCAAGACCCTCAAGGCCAACCAGCTGGTCGAAGTCGAACGGATCATGGACATCAGTTCGCGCCTGGTGGTCAACCAGGCCGCGCTCAAGCTCAAACGGGCCGCGATCCGCCCCATCATCGACGCCTTCTCACAGGCCATCTCCCGCAGCGAGCAGCCCGCATGAACACCTCCGCCGCCGTCCCGACCGCCCGACCGCTGCGCCTGTCCACGGCCGCGCCGGAGTTCGAGTCCAGTTTCGCGCAGCGGCTGCACTGGTCGGCCGAGACGGACAGCGCCATCGAGCAGCGCGTTGCCGACATCCTGGCCGACGTGCGGCGGCGTGGCGATGCCGCTGTGCTCGAGTACACCGCCCGCTTCGACGGCCTGCAGTCCACGGACCTCCGGTCGCTGGAACTGAGCCAGTCCGAGCTGCAGGCCGCCTTCGACGGCCTGCCCGGCGCCCAGCGCGATGCGCTCGAGCGCGCGGCCCGGCGCGTGCGCAGCTACCACGAGGCGCAGAAGAAGGCCAGTGGCGAAAGCTGGACCTACCGCGACGAGGACGGCACGCTCCTGGGGCAGAAGGTCACGCCGCTGGACCGGGTCGGCATCTATGTCCCGGGCGGCAAGGCGGCCTATCCGTCGTCCGTCCTGATGAACGCCATCCCGGCCCATGTGGCGGGCGTGGCCGAGATCATCATGGTGGTGCCGACGCCCCGGGGCGAAAAGAACCCGCTGGTGCTGGCTGCCGCGTACGTGGCTGGTGTCACGCGTGCCTTCACCATCGGTGGTGCCCAGGCCGTGGCTGCGCTGGCCTATGGAACGGACACGGTTCCCAGGGTGGACAAGATCACCGGCCCGGGCAATGCCTATGTGGCCAGCGCCAAGAAGCATGTCTTCGGTACCGTGGGCATCGACATGATCGCCGGACCGAGTGAAATCCTGGTGCTGGCCGACGGCAGCACGCCGGCGGACTGGGTGGCGATGGACCTGTTCTCCCAGGCCGAACACGACGAACTCGCCCAAAGCATCCTCCTGTGCCCCGATGCAGCCTACATCGACGCGGTGCAGCGCGAGATCGACCGCCTGTTGCCGGCCATGCCGCGGGCGTCCATCATTGCCAGGAGCCTGAACGACCGGGGTGCACTCATCCTCACGCGCGACATGCAGGAGGCCTGCGCCATCAGCAACCGCATCGCTCCCGAGCACCTGGAGGTCTCCAGCAGCGACCCGCACCGCTGGGAGCCGCTGCTCAGGCACGCCGGCGCCATCTTCCTGGGCGCCTGGACCAGCGAGAGCCTGGGCGACTACTGCGCCGGCCCCAACCACGTGCTGCCCACCAGCGGCACCGCGCGCTTCTCGTCCCCGCTGGGCGTGTACGACTTCCAGAAGCGCAGCAGCCTGATCGAGGTCAGCCCCGCCGGGGCCCAGCAACTGGGCACCATCGCCGCCGAGCTGGCCTACGGCGAGGGCCTGCAGGCCCATGCCCGTGCGGCCGAAATGCGCCTGAGCGACGTCCCACCCATGCGAGCCGCGCAATGACCTCCAAGGCCCGACCCAGCCCGCTGCAGCACATCCGGCAGGACATCCAGTCCATGCACGCCTACGCCATCCAGGACTCGACCGGCATGGTCAAGCTCGACGCGATGGAGAACCCGTTTCCCTTGCCGCTGGAACTGCAGAAGGCCCTGGGTGAACGCCTCGGTGCGGTGGCCATCAACCGCTATCCGGGGAGGCGCGTCGAGGACCTCAGGCAGGCGCTGGCGCGTCACGTCGACCTGCCCGAAGGCTGTGCCCTGATGCTCGGCAACGGCTCGGACGAGCTGATCTCCCTGCTGGCCATGGCCTGCGATATGCCCGGTGCCAGCATCCTGGCGCCCGTGCCCGGGTTCGTCATGTACGCCATGAGCGCCCAGTTGCAGGGCCTGACCTTTCACGGCGTGCCCCTGACGGCCGAGTTCGAGCTCGACGCGGATGCGATGCGCGCTGCCATGCGCGAGCACCGGCCCGCCATCACCTACATCGCCTATCCCAACAACCCCACCGCCAACCTGTGGGATGCCGACACCATCCGCGGCCTGGTCGCCGGGGCTGCCGACCATGGCGGCCTGGTGGTCGTGGACGAGGCCTACCAGCCTTTCTCCAGCCGCAGCTGGCTGGAAGAAATCCGGGCGAATCCGGCCGCCAATGCCAACGTGCTGCTGATGCGCACGCTCTCCAAGTTCGGCCTGGCCGGCGTGCGGCTGGGTTACCTGCTCGGCCCGCAGGCACTGGTGCACGAGGTGGACAAGCTCCGCCCCCCCTACAACGTGAGCACCCTCAATGCCGAGTGCGCCCTGTTCGCACTCGAACATGCCGACGTCTTCGCCGGGCAGGCAGCGCTGATCCGGGAGCAGCGCGCCCGCCTGGTGGAAGAGCTGGCCGCGATGCCGGGCGTGCGGCCCTTTCCCAGCGAGGCCAACATGGTGCTGGTGCGCCTTCCCGATGCCCAGCGGGCCTTCGAGGGCCTCAAGGCCAGGGGCGTGCTGGTCAAGAATGTTTCTAAAATGCACCCATTGCTTGGCAACTGCCTGCGCCTGACGGTCGGCACCCCCGACGAGAACGCGCAGATGGTCGCCGCCCTGCGAGCCAGCCTATGACCAGCCCGACAACCGCCGCCTGTGCCACCGACCGTGTGGCCGACGTCCAGCGACGCACCGCCGAGACGCAGATCCGTGTCCGCGTCAATCTCGACGGATCGGGTGCGGCCCGGCTGTCGACCGGCATCGGGTTTTTCGACCACATGCTCGACCAGATCGCACGCCACGGCCTCATCGACCTCGACATCGAGTGCCAGGGCGACCTTCACATCGACGGTCACCACACGGTCGAGGATGTGGGCATCACCGTCGGACAGGCCTTCGCCCGGGCCGTCGGAGACAAGAAGGGCATCCGCCGCTACGGGCATGCCTATGTGCCGCTGGACGAGGCGCTTTCGCGCGTCGTGGTCGACTTCTCGGGCCGGCCCGGCCTGCACATGCATGTCCCGTTCACGGCCGGCATGATCGGCGCTTTCGACACCCAGCTGACCTTCGAATTCTTCCAGGGTTTCGTGAACCACGCCGGTGTCACCCTGCACATCGACAACCTCAAGGGCACCAATGCCCACCACCAGTGCGAGACCGTGTTCAAGGCCTTTGCCCGGGCCCTGCGGATGGCTCTGGAGCGTGACCCCCGCCTGGGCGACGTGATTCCATCGACCAAGGGTTCCCTCTGATCGCCCGATGAAACGCAAGACAGTGGCCGTGGTCGACTACGGCAGTGGCAACCTGCGCTCGGTCTCGCAGGCGGTGGTGCACGCCGCGTCCGGCACCGACGTCGACGTGCGGGTGACTTCACGGGCGCAGGAAGTCCTCGATGCCGACCGCGTCGTTCTCCCCGGCCAGGGGCACATGGCCGACTGCATGCGGGAGCTGGCCGGGTCGGGCTTGCAGGACGCCGTCCTGCACGCGGCAGCGAACAAGCCCCTGTTCGGTGTCTGCGTCGGCATGCAGATGCAGCTCGACCGCAGCGAGGAGGGGCCGACCCGCGGGCTGGGGCTGATTCCCGGTGACGTGGTGCGGTTCCGGCTCGAAGGCCGGATGCAGCCCGATGGCAGCCGATTCAAGGTGCCCCAGATGGGATGGAACCGCGTTCACCACGAACTCGGCCGGGCCGTACACCCCCTCTGGGCCGGCATACCCGAGGGGGCCTGGTTCTATTTCGTTCACAGCTACTACGCCCGACCGGCCGATGCCGGCCACTGTGTGGGCGAAACGGATTACGGCGGACGCTTTGCATCGGCGATCGCCCGGGATAATATTTTCGCCACCCAGTTTCATCCTGAAAAAAGCGCCGACCAC
This sequence comes from Burkholderiales bacterium, assembly GCA_006227825.1. Classification (GTDB taxonomy): domain Bacteria; phylum Pseudomonadota; class Gammaproteobacteria; order Burkholderiales; family Burkholderiaceae_C; genus Hydrogenophaga. Next base: position 18,132 of record SBFS01000093.1, read on the forward strand.
GGGCTGGCGCTGTATCGCAACTTTCTCTCCTGGAACCCCTGAAACCCCGGCGTCCGACCACCATGCTGCTGATTCCCGCCATTGATCTCAAAGACGGCCAGTGCGTTCGCCTCAAGCAGGGCGACATGGACCAATCCACCGTGTTCGGCGAGGACCCCGCGGCCATGGCCCGCAACTGGGTGAACAAGGGTGCGCGCCGCCTGCACCTGGTCGACCTCAATGGCGCCTTTGCCGGCAAGCCGAAGAACGAAGCCGCCATCAAGGGGATCCTGCGGGAAGTCGGGGACGAAATCGAGGTCCAGCTGGGCGGCGGCATCCGCGACCTGGACACCATCGAGCGCTATCTCGACGCCGGTCTGCGATACGTCATCATCGGCACGGCGGCGGTGAAGAACCCCGGCTTCCTGCAGGACGCCTGCACCGCCTTTGGCGGTCACATCATCGTTGGCCTGGATGCGAAGGACGGCAAGGTGGCCACCGACGGCTGGAGCAAGCTCACCGGCCACGAAGTGGTCGATCTGGGCCGGAAGTTCGAGGACTACGGCGTCGAATCCATCATCTACACCGACATCGGACGCGACGGCATGCTCAGCGGCATCAACATCGAGGCCACGGTCAGGCTGGCCCAGTCGCTTTCCATTCCGGTCATCGCATCCGGCGGCCTGTCCAACCTGGACGATATCCGCAAGCTGTGCGCCGTCGAGGAGGAAGGCGTCGAGGGCGTGATCTGCGGCCGTTCGATCTACAGCGGCGACCTGGACTTCGAGGCGGCACAGAGGCTCGCAGACGAGCTCAACGGATGAACGGGCTTCCCACGCTCCCCTGTTGCCCGGGACGCTGCCCTGTGGCAAGGCGCTTGGCTTCCTGCGTCGGTCCGGCCGCATAACCCATGGGCGCACCGCATGCTGGCTAAACGCATCATTCCCTGCCTGGATGTCACCGGCGGCCGCGTCGTCAAGGGTGTCAACTTCGTCGAACTGCGCGACGCCGGCGACCCGGTGGAGATCGCTGCCCGCTACAACGAGCAGGGCGCGGACGAACTCACCTTCCTGGACATCACGGCCACCAGCGACGGGCGCGACCTGATCCTGCACATCATCGAGGACGTGGCTTCCCAGGTCTTCATCCCCCTGACCGTGGGGGGCGGTGTGCGCACGGTCGAGGACGTGCGCCGCCTGCTCAACGCCGGCGCCGACAAGACCAGCTTCAATTCGGCCGCCATCGCCCGACCGGAAGTGATCCGCGAGGCCTCCGACAAGTACGGGTCGCAGTGCATCGTGGTTGCCATCGACGCCAAACGCCGCCAGGGCGACGATCTCGTGGCGCGCGGACCGGGCTGGGATGTCTACAGCCACGGCGGGCGCAGGAACACCGGCCTGGATGCACTGGCCTGGGCCCGGCAGATGGCCGGCTACGGGGCGGGCGAGATCCTGCTGACCAGCATGGACCGAGACGGCACCAAGAGCGGATTCGACCTCGAGTTGACCCGTGCCGTGTCGGATGCGGTGGACGTGCCTGTCATCGCATCGGGGGGCGTCGGCAACCTCGACCACCTGGCCGATGGCATCCAGCAGGGCGGTGCGGACGCCGTGCTGGCCGCCAGCATCTTCCATTACGGCGAATACACCGTGGCACAGGCCAAGCAACGCATGGCCCAGCGGGGCATCCCGGTGCGGCTCTGAGCGGCGCAGGGTCAGACCCGCCGCGCCCGGTCGCAGCCGAACGCCCTCAGACGGCCGGGCCCCGCGGCAGGCGCTCCTGGCGTTCGAGCCGGTCTTCCATCTCCCCCAGGCTGGCGCTCAGGCTGTTGCCGGTCTGTTCGAGCAGCCGCGCCAGTTCCGCCTGCGAGCGCTCGAGCTGCTGCTGCAACGCATCCGTGCGCGCCTGCTGGCGTTCCTCGATGCGGGCCAGTTCGACGCGCAGGTATTCCCTGAGCTCCATGTACCGCGATGTCTCGGCCTTGTCTGCCAGCTGGCGCTGGTCCGCTGCCTCCCGGCTGATGCGGCGAACCTCGATCAGGTGCGCCGTCTGGTTGAAGACCATCAGCAGCAGGAACAGCACCAGCAGCACGCACAGCATGCCCAGCAACACCAGCCCCATGGGGGCCTGCACCTGGGCAAAGGCGAAGTTCAGCGTGGTTGGCCTGAACACCTCCTCCAGGTTCAGGGCCACGAAGGCGGCCACCAGCAAAAGGGCGACGATGAGAACGATGCTGCGGATGCTCATGCAAACTCCAGGGGAGCAGGTGCCGGCCCCAGAGGGTGGCACCCGCCGGGGCAACAGGTCGATCCTAACCCGATGCGCCGGCCCGCAGCCTGCCGGTCCGCCGATCGGTGATAGATTCGGCGCATGCAATGGCTTGAAAGCGTGAAATGGGACGAGCGGGGCCTGGTGCCCGTGATCGCACAGGAAGCATCGTCGGGCGACGTCCTGATGTTCGCCTGGATGAACCGCGAGGCGCTGGCGCGCACGGCCGAACTGGGCCGGGCGGTGTACTTCAGCCGCTCGCGCGGCCGGCTGTGGTACAAGGGCGAGGAGTCCGGGCATGTGCAGGCCGTTCATGAAATCCGGCTCGACTGCGACAATGACGTCATCCTGCTGAAGGTCACCCAGCAGGGCCATGAGCCGGGCATCGCCTGCCACACCGGTCGCCACAGCTGCTTCTTCCAGCGGCTGGAGGACGGGCAGTGGCGCCCGGTGGACCCGGTACTCAAGGACCCCGGCTCGATCTACCGATGAGCAACAGCATGAACGACACCGACGCCCTGGCACGACTGGCCGCCGTCATCGAGAGCCGCAAGCCGGCCAATGGCGGCGATCCTGACAAGAGTTACGTGGCCAGGCTGCTGCAGAGGGGGCCGGATGCCTTTCTCAAGAAGATCGGCGAGGAGGCCACCGAGGTGGTCATGGCCGCCAAGGATTGCGAGCGGGGCGGGGATGTGCAGAGACTGGTCGACGAGGTGGCCGACCTCTGGTTCCACAGCATGATCGCGCTGGCCCACGCCGGACGCACCCCGGCCGACGTGGTGGCCGAGCTCATGCGCCGTGAAGGGCAGAGTGGCCTGGAGGAAAAGGCCTTGCGCAAGGCGCTGGCGCGGGAGACCTCCGGGTCGGAGAATGCCGGGCCAGGGGCATGAAGAACGACCAAGACATCGTCGATGTCCAGCCGGTCGACGAGGCGCGCGCCCGGTCGCTCAGGACCGTCGGCTGGATCAGCTACCTGCTGCACCTTGTCGTCGCCGTGGCGGCGGTCCTCCCGGGGACCCAGCCCAGCATCGCCTTGCTGGCGGTCGCCCTGGTCATCGATCTGGTCAAGCGCAGCGATGCGGCGGGGACCTGGCAGGACAGCCATTTCAGCTGGCGCATCCGCACCGTGGTCTGGGCGGCCTTCTGGTACGTGGTGACCTGGCCCCTGTGGCTCCTGCTCCTGGTTCCGGGCATGGCCGCCTGGTTCGTCATTTCCATCTGGTTCCTCTACCGCATCGTCAAGGGCATGGTTCGACTGAACGACAACCGCCCGCTGGATGCCTGAACAGCCCATGCACGACCCGAACTGCATCTTCTGCAAGATCGTCGCCGGACAGATCCCTTCCCGCAAGGTCTACGAGGACGACGATGTCTATGCGTTTCATGACATCAACCCCTGGGCGCCGGTCCATTTCCTGCTGGTGCCCAGACTTCACATCCCGTCCATGGCCCAGGTCGGCCCCGAGCACGAACGGCTGCTCGGCAAGATGCTGCTGCTGGCGCCCAGGCTGGCCCTGGAGCAGGGGTGCAGACCGTATCCGGACGGCGGTTTCCGGATTGTCTGCAACACCGGTGCCGAAGGGGGCCAGGAAGTCCACCACCTGCATGTTCACGTGATGGGTGGGCCGCGGCCCTGGAGCCGGGGCTGAGTCGCCGGTCGGGCCAAATCCAGATAAAGTCCGCCCGAACTCCTGTGCGGGCTTAGAATCTCACCAACAGGGGCCGGCAGGCGGCCGGAGTCCCTTCATCCTTTCGGAGATATCGCATGGGAACGTTTTCCATCTGGCACTGGCTGATCGTGCTGCTGATCGTGGTCATGGTGTTCGGCACCAAGAAGCTCAAGAACCTTGGCTCCGACCTGGGCGGAGCCGTCAAGGGTTTCAAGGACGGCATGAAGGACGCGCAGTCCGCCGATGCGCCGGCCGATGCACCGGCGGCCAAGGTCACCCAGGAAATCAAGTCCGACAAGAGCACGATCGACGTCGAGGCCAAGCAGAAAAGCTGACGTCCTTGCTGGCGCCGGGCCCGCGTCGGTTGCCAGCCATCGTCCCGGCCGGCGCCCGGCGGAGCGGTTCCGGGCAGGTCTGCAGCACGGCTAGAACATGATTGATCTGGGCATTTCCAAGCTCGCCCTCATCGGGGTGGTGGCGCTGGTCGTCATCGGACCGGAGAAGCTGCCGCGCGTGGCCCGCACCGTCGGCGCCCTGCTCGGCAAGGCACAGCGCTACGTCGCCGACGTCAAGGCCGAGGTCAGCCGGTCGATCGAGCTCGAAGAGCTCAAGAAAATGAAGGAATCGGTCGAAGGCGCCGCACGGGACGTCGAGTCCTCGGTCAACAGCGCCACCACCGATTTCGAAAAATCCTGGTCGGAGGTGACCGCCGGACTGGAGTCGGCCGGCGACAGCGACGGCAGTGCCCGGAGCGCCGACGCCCTTGGTGCGATCGGCTCCCCGGCCTATCCCGAGTACAAGCACCCGCGCAAGAACTGGCGGGTCAAGCAGAAGGCCATGCCCCAGTGGTTCAAGGCCCGGGCCGGTATCCGCACCCGAACCCAGTCGGGCGCCGCGCGCGTGGCGCGCTTCCGGCCACGCCCATCGAAGGCCCCGCGCTGATGTCCGAACGAGATCCCAAGGCCGACGAGCTTGCCGGCACCGAACAGCCTTTCGTGCAACATCTCATGGAGTTGCGCGACCGGATTCTCTATGGGCTGGGGGGGCTGATGGTCTGCATGGCGCTGCTGGCGATCTGGCCAGGCCCCAGCGGTCTGATCGACTTCGTGGCCCAGCCCATCCGTGCCCACATGCCCGAGGACGCCAAGCTGATTGCGGTCGGCGTCTTCTCTCCCTTTTTCGTGCCCCTGAAGGTGCTGGCCATGGCCGCGCTTCTGATGTCGCTGCCATGGTGGATGTACCAGGTGTGGGCCTTTGTCGCACCGGGCCTGTACAGCCACGAGAAGCGGTTCGCCGTTCCGCTGATCGTTCTGGGCAGCATGCTGGCCTATGTGGGCATCGCGTTCGTGCAGTTCTTCGTGCTCGACAAGATGTTCGGTTTCATCCAGGGTTTCACGCCCGCCAGCGTGGCCGCCACACCCGATATCGCCTCCTACGTCGAGGCCATACTGTCCCTCTACCTCGCGTTCGGCCTGGCGTTCCAGGTGCCCATCGTGGTGATGCTGCTGGTGCGGCTGAACATGGTGTCGGTCCAGAAGCTCAAGGATTTCCGCGGTTACTTCATCGTGGTGGCCTTCATCATCGCGGCCATCGTCACGCCCCCGGACGTGATTTCGCAGTTGGCGCTGGCCATTCCGATGTGCCTGCTCTACGAGCTGGGCATCTGGGGCGCGCGGTGGTTCGTGAAGGATGCCAAGCCTGAGGAAGGCGCCGCCGGCAACGAGGCATCCTGACCTGGCCTGACCCGAACGGCGGATGCGTCGTCAGCGGCGCTGCTGGCCCCCGGCCACGGGCAGGTTGCGCCGCCCGGGCGTCACCTCGACGGTGGACAGCCCATCGCGGCGCAGCACATCCAGCGTGGCCGGGGTGCCCGGTGTGAGCGCCGCAACGGCCGAGAGCAACTGGGCCACATTGCCGACCTCCTGTCCCCCCACCCTTGTGATCACATCGCCGGGCCGGATGCCGGCCTGTGCGGCGGGCCCGTTCTGCAGCACGCCGGTGATGATGACGCCCTGGGTCCCGGGAATGCCGAAACTCTCGGCCATTTCCGGTGTCAGGTCCTGCGGCTCGACACCGATCCAGCCGCGGGTCACCTGGCCATCGCGGACGATGGCCTCGAGCACGTTGCGGGCCGTGGAGGTGGGAATGGCGAAACCGATGCCCATCGACCCGCCCGAGCGCGAGTAGATGGCGGTGTTGATGCCCATCAGATGGCCATGCATGTCCACCAGGGCGCCGCCGGAGTTGCCGGGGTTGATGGCGGCGTCGGTCTGGATGAAGTTCTCGAACGTGTTGATGCCCAGCTGGGTGCGGCCGAGGGCGCTGACGATACCGCTGGTCACCGTCTGACCGACGCCGAAGGGGTTGCCGATGGCCAGGACCGGATCGCCGATCGCCAGCCCGTCGGAGTTGCCCAGCGTGATCACCGGCAGATCGGACAGCCCGATCTTGAGGATGGCCAGATCGGTTTCCGGGTCGGTGCCGATCACCTGTGCGATGGCCTGGCGGCCGTCATTGAGCACCACTTCGATGGCGTCGGCTTCCTCGATCACGTGGTTGTTCGTCAGGATGTAGCCGGCCGGACTCACGATGACGCCCGAACCGAGTCCCGTCTGCGGCTGGGCTGGGCCCTGCTCACCGAAGAAGAACCGGAACCAGGGATCGGCGCTGTGCGGGTTGGGGGCGCTGGCCTTGCTGGTGTTGATGCTGACCACCGCGGCGGATGCCGCCTGGGCTGCCGTCCTGAAACTGGGCATGCCGCCTTCGGGAAAGGAAGCTGGCGCGCTCGTCACGGCCTCGAACACCGGCACCACGGAAGCCATGCCCGGGTGGCGGCCCAGCCACTCGGGCTTGAGGGTGGCCACGACGAAGAAGGCAGCCACCAGCAGGGTGACCGATTGGGCGAACAGGAGCCAGAGTCGTTTCATGGGCATTCAAGGAAGGCCGGCTGCGCACCGTCGCAGTCCCGACGTCATTGTCCCCCATATGGGAGCACCCCGCGGGCGCTTCAAGTCCGGCCACGGCGTTGATGCAGATCAAGGCGGGCAATTGCGCGAGCAGGTGCAATTGCAGCGTCACAACAACGCCATTGGAGCGCGAGATGAAAGCGATCGTGGACCTGTTCTCCACCGACTACGGCCTGTTCAGCATCGGGGTGCTTCTTTTCCTGCTGGTGATGGCGGTCTGGTTCTACCGCTTCTTCATGCGCAAGATCGCCGAATCGGAAAAGGGCAGCGGCTGATGCATCCTGGCGGTGGTGTCAGAATCCTGTCCGGAATCCACTGCCCGACGAGAGGGCCGATCCGTGCCCATCATGCAAACGACATCCCCCCGCCCCGTGGACCGCGCGCAGTTGCTGGCGGTTCTGGACCAGTTGCTTGAACCCCAGTCCTTCCGGGACTATGGACCCAACGGCTTGCAGGTTGAGGGCAGGGCCGCCGTGCGGACCCTGGTCACCGGTGTGACCGCCAGCCTGGCCCTGATCGATGCGGCTGTCGAGGCCGGCGCCGACGCCATTCTGGTGCATCACGGCCTGTTCTGGCGCGGCCAGGACGGCCGGGTCACGGGCTGGATGCGGCAAAGGCTGGGTCGGCTGCTGTCAAACGACATCAATCTTCTGGCCTACCACCTGCCTCTGGATGCTCACCCGCGGCTGGGCAACAACGCACAGCTCGCGCTTCGCCTGTCCGTGCGCGTGCCCGAGGCGCCTGACGGGCGCTTTGGCGACCAGTCGCTGGGTTTCATCGGCGAGCGGGAGCCCGGGACGCTCGGGCACCTGGTCCGGGACCTCCAGGCCCAGTTGGGGCGTGCCGCCGTCGTGGTGGGAGACCCCGGGCGCGAGGTGAAAAGGGTGGCGCTGTGCACCGGCGGCGCGCAGGGCTATTTCGAGGCGGCCATCGCCGCCGGGGCCGACGTGTTCATCACCGGGGAGATCTCCGAACCCCAGGCACACTATGCGCGCGAGTCCGGTGTGGCCTACATCGCCTGCGGCCATCATGCCTCCGAGCGCTACGGTGTGGCCGCTGTGGGGGAAGAAGTGGCCCGGCAGCTGGGTCTGGTCCACCGCTTCATCGACATCGACAACCCGGCATGACCAGCGTCCCGCACCCGCCGCCCATCGTCGTCACCATGGGGGACCCGGCCGGTATCGGGCCGGAGATCGTGGTGGCGGCCACCATGGAGCGGCCGTCCCTGCTCGGTCAGCTGGTGGTGGCGGGCGATGTGGCGACCCTGGAGCGCGCGGCACGTTCTGTCGCGGCGGCACGCGGCCAGGCCGCGCCACAGGTCGTGGAGGTGTCCGGTCCTGACGCACCGCAGGCCCGCGGGGCGGTGCTGAGGGTCTGGCAGGCCTGTGAACGGCACCCCACGGTGGCATGGGCAGGCGTCCAGTCGCTTGCGGGCTGCGTGGCCGGCCAGTGCATCCGCCGGGGCGCCCTGGCCGTGCTGGATGGGCAGGCCAGCGCACTGGTGACTGCTCCGGTGCACAAGGAGGCGCTGGCGCTGGCCGGGATCGAATGGCCGGGGCACACCGAGATGCTGCAGGCCCTGGCGGCGGAGCACCGGGGCTGTGCCGTGGAGGATGTGCCCGTCCGCATGATGCTCAGCGAACCCCGGCTGAAGGTTGTGCTTGTGAGTACTCACATTTCGTTGCGGGACGCCATTGCCGCGGTCACTGTGGAGCGGGTGCTGCAGACCCTGGTCATCACGGACCGGCATTTCCGCCATTTCGGGGCGGGGCGGCCACGCATCGCGGTGGCGGGACTCAATCCGCACGCGGGCGAAGGCGGCCTGTTCGGGCGCGAGGAAATCGAGGTCATTGCCCCGGCGGTCGAACAGGCCAGGGCGCAAGGCCTGGATGCCCAGGGTCCGTTCCCTCCGGACACCGTCTTCATGCGGGCCCGTCAGGGTGCTTTCGACGTGGTGATCGCCATGTACCATGACCAGGGGCTGATCGCGGTAAAGCTGCTGGGGCTCGAACATGGCGTCAACACGACGCTCGGCCTGCCTTTCGTGCGCACCAGTCCCGACCACGGAACGGCCTTCGACCTGGCCGGCACCGGAAGGGCCAGCCCGCTGAGCCTCATGGCCGCCATCGAGGCAGCCGCCGAGGCCGCACGCGGCCCGGCCTGAGGGACCTGCGCTTACTTCTTCAGGCTGTCGCGGATCTCGCGCAGCAGCACGATGTCTTCCGGGGTTGCCGGCGGGGGCGGGGCCGGCTCGGCCTTCTTGAGGCGGTTGATCTGCTTGATCATCAGGAAAATGATGAAGGCCAGGATCAGGAAGTTGATGGCCACGCTGATGAAGCTCCCGTAGGCCAGCACCGGCACACCGGCCTCCCGGACGGCGGCCAGCGTCGATGCCGTGCCTTCGGGCACGGGGCCGAGCGGCAGGTACAGATCGGAGAAATCCAGGTTGCCGACGACCCTGCCGACCACAGGCATGATGACGTCGTCAACCAGCGAGCCGACGATCTTGCCGAAGGCGCCGCCAATGATGACGCCGACCGCCAGGTCGATGACGTTGCCCTTGACGGCAAACTGCTTGAATTCCTGCATCATGCCCATGAGGCTCCTCCTGTCGGGCCGGGCGCCCGTTGCTTGGTGAATGGGTAGGCGGTGGTCACCGGGGTGATCCGGCCGGATTCTCTCACGGAGTCGCCCGGTCACCGGGCTGGATGACGCCGATCAGGTCGGGGGCGCGGTGCCTGCCCGCAATAGCCCAGTCCGCAGCCCCGGCAAGGCAGGGAGCGCGATTTGGGCTCCAGTACAATTCAGGGTTGTCCCCAGTGTCCACTTCAATCCAGTTCGAAAGATACCCATGAGTGAAGCAACCGCCGATGCGTCTGTCGACAGCAGCCGCCGTACCTGGCTGATCACCTCCTGCGCCATGGGCGGCGTGGGTGCTGCCGCCGTGGCTGTGCCCTTTGTGGCCAGCTTCCAGCCTTCCGAGCGCGCCAAGGCGGCCGGAGCTGCGGTTGAGGTGGACGTGTCCCAGATTGCCCCAGGGCAGAAGGTGGTGGTCGAATGGCGCGGCAAGCCGGTGTGGATCATGCGTCGCACCGAGGAGCAGCTGGCTTCTCTGGAGCAGATCGAGGACCAGCTGGCCGATCCCCTGTCGAAACGGACCGCCTATCCGACGCCCGAGTACGCCCAGAACCGCCACAGGTCCATCAAGCCCGAGATCCTGGTCGCGGTCGGCATCTGCACCCACCTGGGCTGCTCGCCCGGGGACAAGTTCACACCCGGCCCCCAGCCCTCGCTTCCCGATGACTGGAAGGGAGGCTTCTTCTGCGCCTGCCACGGCTCCACCTTCGATCTGGCCGGTCGCGTCTTCCGCAACAAGCCGGCGCCGGACAACCTGGAGGTGCCGCCGCACCATTACGTGTCCGACAACATCCTGCTCGTGGGCGAGGAGCGGTCGGCCTGATCGGCGCGGGCCGACAGCAGACAACTGACATCAGAGGCATCCCATGGCTGAATACAAAGAGATTTCTCCTGACGCCCCCGCGGGCCAGAAACTGCTGAACTGGGTCGACAACCGGTTCCCGCTGTCCAAGCTCTTCAACGAGCACATGGCCGAGTACTACGCACCGAAGAACTTCAACTGGTGGTACATCTTCGGCTCGCTGGCGCTGCTGGTGCTGGTCATCCAGATCGTCACCGGCATCTTCCTGGTCATGCACTACAAGCCGGACGCGACCCTCAATGCCGCCGGTGTCCCCGTGGCCTTCGCCTCGGTCGAGTACATCATGCGCGACGTGCCCTGGGGCTGGCTGATCCGGTACATGCACTCCACGGGTGCCTCGGCCTTCTTTGTCGTGGTCTACCTGCACATGTTCCGGGGCCTGATCTATGGTTCCTACCGCAAGCCGCGCGAGCTGGTCTGGATCTTCGGCTGTGCGATCTTCCTCGTCCTGATGGCCGAGGCCTTCATGGGTTACCTGCTGCCCTGGGGCCAGATGTCCTACTGGGGCGCCCAGGTGATCGTGAACCTGTTCTCCGCCATCCCGTTCATCGGTCCCGACCTGGCCCTGCTGATCCGTGGTGACTTCGTCGTGGGCGATGCCACCCTCAACCGCTTCTTCAGCTTCCACGTCATCGCCGTGCCGCTGGTGCTGCTGGGCCTGGTGGTGGCGCACATCATCGCACTGCACGAGGTGGGTTCCAACAACCCCGACGGCGTCGAGATCAAGGCGAACAAGGATGAAAAGGGCAGGCCGGTCGACGGCATCCCCTTCCATCCCTACTACAGCGTGCACGACATCTTCGGCGTCTCGCTGTTCCTGCTCGTTTTCTCGGCCATCGTGTTCTTCGCCCCCGAGTTCGGCGGCTATTTCCTGGAGTTCAACAACTTCATTCCGGCCGACCCGCTGACGACGCCATTGCACATCGCTCCGGTCTGGTACTTCACGCCCTTCTACTCGATCCTGCGTGCCGTGACCTCGGCCTTCATGCCCTACCTCTGGCTGTTCATGGTCGTCCTGGGCCTGGTGATCGTCAACCGCGGGCAGCTTTCGGGCTTCCTGAAGCTGGGCTACTGGGGCCTGGTCGCCGTGCTGTTCTTCTGGTTCGGCGTGCCTGCCGTGGTGGGTTCCTGGTTCGGGATGGAAATCTCCAATGCGCTGCTGGTCGGTTCCGACGCCAAGTTCTGGGGCGTGGTCGCCATGGGCGGTGCGGTCATCGTGCTGTTCTTCCTGCCCTGGCTCGACCAGAGTCCGGTCAAGTCGATCCGCTACCGTCCGCGCTGGAACCTCTGGCTCTATGTGGTGTTCGTGATCAACTTCTTCGTGCTGGGCTATCTGGGTGTGCTGCCCCCCTTCCCGCTGGGCGAGTTCGTCTCCCAGGTCGGCACGCTCTTCTACTTCGGCTTCTTCCTCATGATGCCGTGGTGGACCCGCCTGGGCGAGTTCAAGCCTGTGCCGGCGCGCGTGACCTTCACGCCCCACTGATTGTCCAGAACGATTCCGGAGTCAAGCAAATGAAAAAAATCCTTCTGGGCTTCATCGTGGCCCTGGGGCTCTCGGGTGTGGCGCACTCGGCGGGCGTGTCTTTCCCGCTCGACAAGGCGCCCAACCGAACCAACGACATGGCCGCCCTGCAGAACGGCGCCAAGCTGTTCGTCAACTACTGCCTGAGCTGCCACTCGGCCTCGTTCATGCGCTACAACCGCCTGCGCGACATCGGGCTGACCGACAAGCAGATCGCGGAGAACCTGGCATTCACCACCGACAAGATCGGCGACACCATGGTGGCAGCGATCAACCCGAAGCAGGCCAAGGAATGGTTTGGCAAGAATCCGCCCGACCTGACCCTGGTGGCCCGTTCGCGTTCCAGCCGCGCCGGCCCCGGCCCTGACTATCTCTTCACGCTGCTGCGGACCTACTACCGCGATGACAGCACGCCGACGGGTTGGAACAACCTGGCGTTTCCCAACATCGGCATGCCCAACCCCCTGTGGGAACTGCAGGGCGAGCGGACGCCGGTGTACGAGAAGGTCATGTCCCACGGCCACGAGGTCGAGGTGTTCCGGGGCTGGGAGACCGTCAAGGCAGGGACCATGAGCCAGGCCGAGTACGACCGCAACGTCGGTGATCTGGTCGCCTTCATGCAATGGATGGCCGAGCCCGAGCAGAACTCGCGCATCCGTATCGGGGTCTGGGTGATGATTTTCCTGTCGGTGTTCACCGTGGTCGCGTGGCGATTGAACGCTGCCTACTGGAAGGACATCAAGTAACACAACATCCGCCCCGGCGGCGACGGGTGCCGGACGCACCTGGCCAGCACTGTGGGCCCGCAGTGGCTTGCCGCATCCCCTGGATGCGAAAGCAAGCCACTGTTTTTTGCTTCAAGGAGACTTTTCCATGATGGTCCTGTATTCGGGCACCACCTGCCCCTATTCCCATCGCTGCCGTTTCGTGCTGTTCGAAAAGGGAATGGACTTCGAGATCCGGGATGTCGATCTCTACAACAAGCCCGAGGACATCGCGGTGATGAACCCCTACGGCCAGGTTCCCATCCTGGTCGAGCGGGACCTGATCCTCTACGAGTCCAACATCATCAACGAGTACATCGACGAGCGTTTTCCGCATCCCCAGCTGATGCCCGGCGATCCGGTCGACCGGGCCCGTGTCCGCCTGTTCCTGCTCAACTTCGAGAAGGAGCTGTTCACCCACGTATCCACCCTGGAGTCGCGTGCCGCCAAGGGCAATGACAAGGCCCTGGAGAAAGCCCGGTCGCACATCCGGGACCGCCTGACCCAGCTGGCGCCGGTGTTCCTGAAAAACAAGTTCATGCTTGGCGAGAACTTCTCCATGCTCGACGTGGCGATCGCGCCTCTGCTGTGGCGCCTCGACTTCTACGGCATCGAACTGAGCAAGAATGCCGCGCCACTGCTCAAGTACGCCGAGCGGATTTTTTCCCGGCCAGCCTACATCGAGGCATTGACGCCGTCGGAAAAGGTCATGCGCAAATGACAGGCGGCGGATGCGGGCTTGGCCCGGTCCGAGGTCATCCCTCCGGCATCTGACTGGCATGCAGCAGGACGTTCCTTCCACGCGACCCTACCTCATTCGTGCCTTGCACGAGTGGTGCACCGACAACGGCTTCTCTCCCTACCTGGCGGTGCAGGTCGGCGCTTCTGTCCAGGTACCGGCGGAGTACGTCAAGAACGGCGAGATCGTGCTCAACGTCAGTTTCGACGCCACCAGCGGTTTGCGCATGGGCAACGACTTCATCGAGTTCAAGGCACGCTTCGGCGGGGTGGCCCGCGAGATCATGGTGCCGGTGGACCATGTGATCGCCATCTATGCGCGGGAGAACGGCCAGGGGATGGCGTTTCCGCCACCTGCTGCAACCACCACCGCCCCGACGACCGCTGCGGTCACGCAGCCGCCTCAGGCCGGCCCGGGAGGCGGCTCCGGTGCCGCTGCCGGTACGCTGCGCCCGGTGGGGGCAGGTGCGTCATCGCCTTCGGACGGTGATGGCACCGATCCGCCACCCGTGCCGCCACGCCCTGACGGACGGCCCCAGCTCAAGCGCGTCAAGTAAAATGCGAGCTTCGCCGCTTTAGCTCAGTTGGTAGAGCACTCGCCTTGTAAGCGATAGGTCGTCTGTTCGAGTCAGACAAGCGGCACCAGGTGCTGCGCCATGCCGTCTGGCGCCCCGGGCGTGACATTCAGCGCCCGCCTGATTGGATCTTGATCCGGATGCCGGTAACCTGAGCGTCAAGCTGACTCAGGTCCTGCAACAACAGGGGAGTCAGGTGCCTGAGTTTGGTGGCCGCCGACGGGTTGCTGACCAGCAGGCACCATTGGGTGTCGTCCAGTGGACCGGCCTGCACCTGCGGTCGCAGACCCGGGGGAATCCGGTGCAGGACCTGCTCAAGCAGGTGTCTGGATCGGCGGGCACGATCCATCAGGGCCGCCAATGCCGGTGCTTCACCCGCAGCCTGTTCCAGGCTGTAGGTACGGGAAAGCGACCGTGCGGGCGACATGGGTGGGCAATATGCGCCAGAGGGCGCCGAAGGACCGAAATTGCACGTCATTATCACGGATGCCTGGCTGGCCAGAAGCCAGGCCCTTCACCTCAGCGGATGGAAGCTGCTGCTGGCCGGATTCCTCACCTCCCTGCTGCTGGTGATGGGGGCGATCGCCAGTTACCACTGGTTCTTTCTGGAGGGGGTTCGCCAGGGTTGGCCCGGTTTCGCTTCGGTGGCGCGCCTGGTGCACCAGAACGAACTCGATTCGAAGGACGCCTATCTGCGGGCCAACCTTGACGCGATGGCACGCAAGCTCGGTGAGATGCAGGCGCGGGTCATGCAGGTCGATGCGCTCGGTGAGCGCGTCGCAGGGCTGGCCGGCCTGAACGCGGACGACTTCAAGCGTGACGGCGCCGGTGGTGCGCTGGTGGCCGACCGTTCCCTCAGCCTGGACGAGCTCATGGTTTCCCTGGACCGGCTCGATGGGGTCACGGAGTCCCAGGTGGACTGGCTGACGGTGGTCGAGTCCCGCCTGTTCGACCAGAGAATCCAGCGCAGCCTGGTGCCCACCGAGGAACCGGTTGATGGCGGGCGCATCGGTTCCGGCTTCGGTTTCAGGATCGATCCGATCACGGGCAGACGGGCGATGCACACAGGCCTGGACTTTCCGGCCGAGAAGGGCACCCCCATTCTGGCGGCCGCCGGTGGTGTGGTGGTGGTGCAGGAGTACCACCCCGCTTACGGCAAGATGGTCGAGATCGACCACGGGAACGACCTGATCACCCGCTACGCCCATGCCTCCAGGATCCATGTCAAGAAGGGTGACATCGTCCGGCGCGGACAACACATCGCCGATGTCGGATCGACCGGAAGGTCCACCGGCCCACACCTGCATTTCGAGGTCTGGCTCGCCGGTGTGCCCCAGGACCCGAGGCGCTTTCTCGATGCCGGGGAACAGCTGGCCCGGTCGACCGGGACCCCCGCCCGCTGAAGGCCTCGTGGCTGCGGGCTAAAATGCCCGCTTTGCTTCCGAATTTGCCGCCAAGGCCGCCGGTGACCGGCGGCCGCCAGTCCTTGCGGCAACCCTGGAGCCATCAGATCCACATTCCGCCTGCCGGGATCTCCGGACACCCGTTGCAGGCCCGCACGTATGGCCACAAACTTCCTGACCAAAATCTTCGGCAGCCGCAACGACCGTCTGCTCAAGACCTACCGCAAGACGGTGGAGCGCATCAATGGACTGGAGGCGCAGTACGAGAAGCTCGGCGATGACGAGTTGCGCGGCCTGACAGACCAGTTCAAGCAGCGGATCGCCCAGGGAGAGAGCCTGGATGCCATCCTGCCGGAAGCCTTTGCCGTGGTTCGCGAAGGCAGCAAGCGCGTCATGAAGATGAGGCATTTCGACGTGCAGCTGGTCGGTGGCATCGCCCTGCATCACGGCAAGGTGGCAGAAATGAGGACCGGTGAGGGCAAGACGCTCACAGCGACATTGCCCGTGTACCTCAATGCCCTGACCGGCAAGGGCGTGCACGTGGTCACGGTCAACGACTATCTGGCCAGCCGCGATGCCCAGTGGATGGGCCGCCTGTACAACTTCCTGGGCCTGACCGTGGGCGTCAACATGCCTCAGGCCCCACGTGCCGAAAAGCAGGCGGCGTACGGGGCGGACATCACCTACGGCACCAACAACGAGTACGGCTTCGATTACCTGCGCGACAACATGGTCTACGAGGCGCGTGACCGCGTGCAGCGGGGCCTGAATTTCGCCATCGTCGACGAGGTGGACTCCATCCTGATCGACGAGGCGCGCACCCCGCTGATCATCAGCGGCCAGGCCGAGGACCAGACCGCGCTGTACCAGGCGATCAACCGGCTGGTTCCCCGGCTCGAGCGGCAGGAAGGGGAGGCGGACCCGCGCACCGGTGAAGGGGTCATCAAGCCCGGAGACTTCACGCTGGACGAGAAGTCCCACAGCGTGCACCTGACCGAGTCCGGCCACGAGAAGGCCGAGAGGCTGCTGGCCGAGGCCGGGCTGCTGCCCGAGGGCGCCTCGCTGTACGACCCTTCCAACATCGCCTTGCTGCACCACCTGGTGACCTCGCTCAAGGCGCACCACCTCTACCACCGCGATCAGCACTATGTGAACCAGAACGGCGAGATCGTGATCGTCGACGAGTTCACGGGACGGCTGATGGCCGGGCGACGCTGGAGCGACGGCCTGCATCAGGCGGTCGAGGCCAAGGAGGGGGTTCAGATCCAGCCGGAGAACCAGACGCTGGCCTCGATCACCTTCCAGAACTACTTCCGCCTCTACACCAAGCTGGCCGGCATGACCGGAACCGCGGACACCGAAGCCTACGAGTTCCAGGAAATCTATGGCCTGGAAACGGTGGTGATTCCCCCCAACCGGCCCAGCCAGCGCAAGGACGAACTGGACCGGGTCTACAAGACGACGCCGGAGAAGTACCGCGCGGCCATCGAGGACATCCGGGAGTGCCATGAGCGCGGCCAGCCGGTGCTGGTGGGCACCTCCTCGATCGAGAACTCGGAAATCATTGCCGGGTTGCTCACGACCGAGAAGCTGCCGCACGAGGTGCTCAATGCCAAGCAGCACGCCCGCGAAGCGGACATCATCGTGCAGGCGGGGCGTCCGGGCGCCATCACCATCGCCACCAACATGGCCGGCCGTGGCACCGACATCGTGCTGGGCGGCAACCTGGAGAAGATGGTCGCGGCGATCGAGGCCGATCCTTCTCTGGACGAGGCCACGCGCAGCCGGCGGATCGAGCAGGCCCGAGCCCAGTGGCAGGCCGACCATGAGAAGGTCAAGGCCCTGGGCGGACTGCGCATCATCGCCACCGAGCGGCACGAAAGTCGCCGCATCGACAACCAGCTGCGCGGCCGGGCCGGCCGTCAGGGCGATCCGGGCTCCAGCCGCTTCTACCTCAGCCTGGATGACTCGCTGATGCGCATCTTCGCCGGCGACCGGGTGCGTGCCATCATGGACCGCCTGAAGATGCCCGAGGGGGAGGCGATCGAGGCGGGCATCGTCACCCGCAGCATCGAGAGCGCGCAGCGAAAGGTCGAGGCGCGCAATTTCGACATCCGCAAGCAGTTGCTCGAGTACGACGATGTCTCCAACGACCAGCGCAAGGTCATCTACCAGCAGCGCAACGACATCATCGACGCGCAAAGCCTGCGCGCCCAGATCGACGCCCTGCGCGAGGGCTGCATCACCGATCTGGTGCACCAGTACGTGCCCGAAGGCAGCGTCGAAGAACAGTGGGATCTGCCGGCGCTGGAACGCACCCTGAGGGAGGACTGGTCGGTCGATGTGCCGGTGACCGCCTGGGTCTCGGATGCCGAGGCCATCGATGTCGAAGAGATCGTCGAGCGGGTCGTGACGGCGGCCACCCAGGTGTTCAATGACAAGGTGGCGCTGGTCGGCGAGGAGAACTTCACCCAGTTCGAGCGCATGGTCCTGCTGCAGACCATCGACCAGCACTGGCGTGACCACCTCGCGGCGCTCGATTACCTGAGACAGGGCATCCACCTGCGCGGATACGCGCAGAAGCAGCCCAAGCAGGAATACAAGCGCGAGGCCTTCCTTCTGTTCGGGCAGCTTCTGGATACGGTGCGCAACGACGTCACCCGCATTCTCATGAATGTGCGTATCCAGTCGCCGGAGCAGGTCAGCGATGCGGCGCAGCAGATCGAGCAGCGGGCCGAGCACCTGGCCAACGTCACCTACACGGCACCGACCGAGACCGGTGAGGTCGAGGTCCGGACCGACCCGGCCACGGCCGTGGCAGCGGTGCCGCGCGTGGGTCGCAACGAGCCCTGTCCCTGCGGCAGTGGCAAGAAGTACAAGCACTGCCATGGTGCGCTGAGCTGATACCCTTGAGCGGCCGAGGCCGCTTTCCCCAGGGTGCAGCGCCTGCAGGACTGGCCGGGCCGGTTCCAGGGCGGACTCTGGATGAAGGCATGTCGCACGCCCATCCGATCGACAGGAGCCATCCGAAATGCCTGTGAATTTCACCGCCCCGAATCCCCAGGACCTGCTGCCCGTGGCGGGTGTGCGCATCGGCGTGGCCGAAGCCGGCATCCGCAAGGCCCGGCGCAAGGACCTGACGGTCTTCCTGCTCGACGAGGGCAGCGTGGTGGGAGCCGTCTTCACCCGCAACCGTTATGCGGCTGCCCCGGTGCAGGTGTGCCGCGAGCACCTTTCGGCGGACGCCCGCGTGCGCGCGCTGGTTGTCAACACCGGCAACGCCAACGCCGGCACCGGGGAACCCGGACTGCAGCATGCGCGGCAGACCGCCAGTGCCCTGGCCCTGGCACTCGGTGTCCGGCACGAACAGGTGCTGCCGTTTTCCACCGGTGTGATCATGGAGCCGCTGCCGATGGACCGTCTGCTCGCCGGCCTGCCCGCTGCGCTGGCCGATGCCGCCTCGCCCGAGGGGGCAACCGGGGCGCAGTGGCTCAAGGCGGCCGAGGGCATCATGACGACCGACACACTGCCCAAGGCGATCAGTCGCCGGGTGCAGCTGGGAGACCGGCTCGTCACCATCAGCGGCATTGCCAAGGGCGCGGGCATGATCAGGCCGAACATGGCCACGATGCTGGGTTACATCGCGACCGACGCGGCCATCGATGCAGCGCTGATGGACACCCTGGCCCGTCGCCTGGCCGACCTGTCCTTCAACCGCGTGACCGTCGATGGAGACACCTCCACCAACGATTCCTTCGTCGTGATGGCCACCGGGCAGGCCGGCAACGAGCCGTTGCGCTCGCTGGACGGATCCCAGGCGCAGGCGCTGCTGGCCGGCCTGACCGAGGTGGCCCGGCACCTGGCCCACGCGCTGGTCCGTGATGGCGAAGGCGCCACCAAGTTCATCACCGTGCAGGTCGAAGGCGGCCGCTCGGCCGATGAGTGCCTGCGGGTGGCCTACGCCGTGGCCCATTCTCCGCTGGTCAAGACGGCCTTCTTCGCCAGCGATCCCAATCTCGGCCGCATTCTCGCTGCCGTGGGCTATGCCGGCATCGATGACCTGGACGTCTCTCGGATCGACCTGCACCTGGGCGATGTGCACGTCGTTCAGGCCGGCGGCCGGCATCCCGCCTACCGCGAAGAGGATGGCCAGCGGGTGATGAAGGAGGCCGAGATCCTGGTGCGCATCGGGCTGGGTCGCGGCGATTGCGTCGAGACCGTCTGGACTTGCGACTTCAGCCACGACTACGTGACCATCAACGCCGACTACAGGTCCTGACCCGGGCCGTGCTGCGTGAGGCCTTCACCGGGAGCTGCCCCTGCGGCCCGACAGAGCCGGCCACCGGGGCGTTCCCCGCCGGCTCACCCGTCCGATGAGGTTGAGTGACATGAACGAGAAATTCGAACGTCTGCTCGAGCGCGCCGAACAGCTGATCACGCGAATCGAATCCGTGATGCCCCGGCCGCTGGGGCCGCCCGACTGGTCGGCTTCCATCGCCTTTCGCTACCGCAAGCGCGGCGGCCATGGCATGCTCGAGCCCGTCCGGCACGTGGCCCGGATGTCGCTCGGCGACCTCAAGGAGATCGATGGCCAGAAGGAGCGCATCCGGCGCAACACGCTGCACTTCGTGCAGGGCCTTCCGGCCAACAACGTCCTGCTCACCGGGGCCAGGGGTACCGGCAAGTCCTCGCTGGTCAAGGCCTGCCTCACCGAATACGCACCGCAGGGGTTGCGGCTCATCGAGGTGGACAAGGCCGACCTGGTGGATCTGCCCGACATCGTGGACCTCGTGTCCGACCGTCCCGAGCGGTTCATGGTCTTCTGCGATGACCTGAGTTTCGACGAGGGAGAGGCCGGGTACAAGGCGCTCAAGTCGATTCTGGATGGTTCTGTATCGGCCGGCGGCCAGAACGTCCTGATCTATGCCACCAGCAACCGGCGCCATCTGCTGCCCGAGTACATGAAGGACAACCTGAGCTACGCCCATACCGAGGACGGCGAGGTGCACCCGGGCGAGGCGGTGGAGGAGAAGATATCCCTGTCCGAGCGCTTCGGCCTCTGGGTCAGCTTCTACCCGTTCAGCCAGGATGAGTACCTTCGCATCGTGGCGCAGTGGCTGGCCTCCTACGGTGTGGAGCCGGAGGCGATCGAGGCAGCGCGCCCGCAGGCCCTAGTCTGGGCGCTCGAACGGGGCTCGCGCAGTGGCCGTGTCGCCTACCAGTTCGCGCGCGACTTTGCCGGCGGGCGTGCCGAGACGGCCTAGAGGTGCCCATGGACCGGCCGGATCTGGTGGTCGACGGCGGTCGAGCCGAAGGTGCGCGGCAAGACCGCGCGGCGACCGATGTCGCGGTGGGCATCCTGATCGATGACCACGGGCGCTACCTTCTGACCACACGTCCCGCCGGCAAGGTCTACGCCGGTCACTGGGAATTTCCCGGTGGCAAGCTGGAGGCCGGCGAAACAGTGGAGCAGGCCCTGCGCCGGGAGCTGCAGGAAGAGATCGGGGTGACCATAGGGCCGGCCGAACCATGGCGGCAGTCCGTGGTCGACTATCCCCATGCGCTGGTGCGCCTGCACTTCTGCAAGGTGCGGCAATGGTCGGGGTGCCTGCACATGAGGGAAGGCCAGTCCTTCAGTTGGGAGCGCCTTCCGGTGGGTTGCTCGCCGGTGTTGCCCGGCACGGTGCCGGTGCTGGCCTGGCTGGCCGACGAGTCCGGCATTCGGGCGTGACCCGGGCGCCGGCCCGCCCTCCGGTGGCGGGGCAACGGTCAGGCGGCGCTGCCGGACTCGATTCCGTCGTCCGGTGACGGTGCGGGAACCCGGAAGGCCTCGCTGGCCCAGGCGCCCAGATCGGCCTGCCGGCAACGTTCGCTGCAGAACGGGCGGAACCGGTTGGAGGGCGCAAACACGCTCTTGCCCCCGCAGCCCGGGCAATGCACAAGACGCTGCCCGGTGGTGGAGGGTGCTGCAGCGGCTTTCATGCGCAGAGAGTCAGTTCGAAACTGCCGTCCTCGTTCGCCGGGTGCAGGCGTTCATCGTCACCCAGTCGCAGCAGACGGACCGAGAGCATGAGACGGTTGCCGCTGATCTCGGGGATCATGCCGCTGCGCGGATCGATGCGCAGCCGCAGCAGCTGGAAGGTGCGGCCCTGGGGCAGGTTCTGCTGGTAATGTCCCGCCGGCGCCACCACCTTCTGCGGTGCCCCGGATTCGCGCAGCATCTTGAGCAGCAGGACGATGGCCTCCGCCAGGGGCATCAGGGGCATCATCCAGCGCTGCAGATCGGCCTGGCGCGTGCGTGGGCTGTGATGCTGCCAGTGGAAATAGGCGGGCAGGTCGAACTCGCAGGTACCGCCCGGAATGCCGATCCGGCTGCGGATGCCCATGAGCCAGTCGTTCTCGGTCAGCGACTGCCCGGTCTTGCCGCTGAGCTCGTTGAGCTGGGCAAAGCAGCGGTCGATCTCGCCGATCGCCTGCTCCAGTGCCTGCTCCGAGATGGCAGGGTTGCCGCGGTAGGCATTGAGCTGGGTCCTCTGCCGGTCCAGGTCCTTGAGGACATCCGACTTCATGTCCGCCCGGGCCGCGACATCCATGACCTCGAAAATGGTCTGGATGGCGAAGTGGTGGTCCAGCGGGTGTTCACGGGAGGCCAGCTCGGCCAGGCGGCGAAAGAGCTGCTCGAGCCGCAGATAGGTGCGAATGCGCTCGTTGAAAGGGTACTCGTACAGGATCACTTGGGCCATGGCTGCTGGGTATCAGCCGCATCATAGCCCGAACCGCGCGGCCATGGCCCGCACCTGCCTTGCCAGGGGCTCCAGCTCGTGACCGTCGTTGAACAGCACCACGTCGGCGGCGGCCAGACGCGGCAGGCGGGCGCTCTGGTTGCCGAGCACGGAGGTGATGGTGGCTTCGTCCCAGCCGTTGCGCGCACGAACGCGCTGCCGCTGGGTTTCCTCGCTGCAGTCGACCACCACCACGCGGTCCAGCGCATGGCGCCAGCGACCGGACTCGACGAGCAGCGGAATGTCGTGGACCAGGCACCGGGCGCCGGACAGCAGGGCAGCCCGGGCCTGCGCCTCCATGGCCTGGGCCACCAGCGGGTGGATGATCTGCTCGAGCTGCGCGCGCGCTTCGGGCTGCGTGAACACATGGCTGCGCATGCGCTCCCGGTCCAGGGCGCCCTCGGCTGTCAGGAAGCCGGTCCCGAACCTGCGCGCAATCTCGGGCATCGCCGCGCCCCCGGCCTGCGTGGTGGCGCGCGACATGGCGTCGGCATCCAGCACGACGGCACCCAGTTCGGCGAGCATCCGGGCCACCGTGCTCTTGCCGCTGCCGATGCCTCCCGTCAGTCCCAGGCGCAGCAGCATGCTCATGCCGGCGTTCAGGCCAGTCCGATCAGGGCGAGCAGGGCCTGTGGCCCGAACAGCAGGGCGCTGATGCCGCCGAGAGCCAGGAACGGGCCGAAAGGGACGTAGCCGCCCTCGCGCAGCCGCCCGCGCAGCTTGATCGCGATGCCCACCAGGGCGCCGATCACCGATGCCAGCAGGATCACGGGAATCAGGGCCTGCCAGCCCAGCCAGGCACCCAGGGCGGCGAACAGCTTGAAGTCTCCGTAGCCCATCCCTTCCTTGCCGGTCAGCAGCCTGAAGCCCCAGTAGACCAGCCAGAGCGAGAGGTATCCGCCGACCGCGCCCCAGAAGGCGTCGGCCAGGCTGACCTGAGAGACCCCGAGGGCTGCCACCAGC
The DNA here is from genome assembly GCA_006227825.1 of Burkholderiales bacterium. Classification (GTDB taxonomy): domain Bacteria; phylum Pseudomonadota; class Gammaproteobacteria; order Burkholderiales; family Burkholderiaceae_C; genus Hydrogenophaga. The sequence continues at coordinate 41,261 of SBFS01000093.1, forward strand.
AGGCCGGCCCAGAGCAGCGGCAGCGTGATGTCGTCCGGCAGCAAGGTGGTGTCCCAGTCGATGCCGGTCAGGGCGAGCAGGGCGGCACAGAAGCCGGCCCAGGCCAGCGACTCCCAGCCCAGGCCCCATTGCCAGCCGCACCAGGCAAAGAGCGCGCCAGCCACCAGTTCGACCAGCGGATAGCGAAGGCCGATGGGCGTGGCGCACTGCGAGCAGCGACCACGCAGCACCAGATAGCTGAGCACCGGGATGTTCTCGTACCAGCGGATCTGGTGACCGCATTTCGGGCAGCGCGAACGCGGCACCATCAGGTTGAAGTGCTCAACCGGCATCGCGGCCGTGGCTGCACCGCCAGCGGCATCGCGCTGGAGGTCCGCGCATTCGGCCGCCCAGCGCAGCTCCATCATTCGTGGCAGGCGATGGATCACCACGTTGAGGAAGCTGCCCACGAGCAGGCCCAGCAGGCCCAGCAGGGCAGCGTCAAGCCATGGCATGGCGGTCAGACCACCTGGCCGAGCTTGAAGATGGGCAGGTACATCGAGACCACGATACCGCCGATGACGGTGCCCAGCACCACGATGATGATCGGCTCCATCAGGCTCGACAGGCCGGCCACCGCGTCATCGACCTCCGCCTCGTAGAAATCGGCTGCCTTGCCCAGCATGTGGTCGATGGAGCCCGATTCCTCGCCGATGGCGCACATCTGCAGCACCATGGAGGGGAACAGGCTCGCATTGGTCATGGCGTTGGTCAGGCTGGTGCCGGTCGAGACCTCCTGCTGGATTCTCTCGGTGGCCTTGGCATACACCGAGTTGCCGGAGGCGCCGCCGACCGAGTCGAGTGCCTCCACCAGGGGCACGCCCGCGGCAAACATCGTCGAGAGGGTTCGGGTCCAGCGGGCCACCACGGCCTTTTCCACCAGAGGACCGAAGATGGGCACGCGCAGCAGCAGGCGGTCCATGAAGGCCTGCACCCGTTCGCTGCGCTTCCAGGCCTGCATCAGGAAATAGGAGCCGCCGCCGAGCACGCCGAAGATCAGCCACCAGTAATCGACGAACACCTCGCTCATGGCGATCACGAACAGCGTGGGTCCGGGAAGGTCGGCACCGAAGGAACTGAACACCTCCTTGAAGGAGGGAATCACGAAGATCATGATGATGGCCACCACCACGAAGGCCACGATGATGACCGAGATGGGGTACATCAGCGCCGACTTGATCTTGGACTTGATGGCTTCGGTCTTTTCCATGTAGACCGCCAGGCGGTCGAGCAGCTCCTCCAGAATACCGGCCGCTTCACCGGCTTCGACCAGGTTGCAGTACAGGCTGTCGAAATAGAGCGGGTGCTTGCGAAACGCCGCGCTCAGGGAGGTGCCGGTCTCGACGTCGGCCCGGATGTCGTTGAGCAGCTTGGTGACGCTGGGGTTGGGGTTGCCGCGACCGACGATGTCGAAGGCCTGCAGCAGCGGAACGCCCGCCTTCATCATGGTGGCCAGCTGCCGGGTGAAGATCGCGATGTCCTTGGGGCGGATGCGCCGCCCCGAGCTCATGCGCCGCTTCTTGACCTTGCTGGGGACGATGCCCTGGCGCCTGAGGGCGGCCAGCACCTGGTTCTCGCCACCCGCACGGGTCTCTCCCCGCACGATCTTGCCGTGTCGGTCCTTGCCCTCCCACTCGAAAACGAAGTCCTTGATGCTCTTGGATGCTGCGGTTGCCATGGAGTCCTCGGGTAGCTGGTGGTGCCGCGCTTCACTCGTTGGTGACGCTGAGCACTTCTTCGAGTGAGGTCAGTCCCTGCCTGACCTTGAGCAGGCCCGACTCGCGCAGGGTGCGGACGCCTTCCTTGCCGGCCTGGTGCGCAATGTCCAGTGCGCTGCCGCCGCGCAGGATGATGCGCTGGATCTCTTCGGAGATCGGCATCACCTGATAGATGCCGACCCGGCCCTTGTAGCCGTTGTTGCATGCGGAGCAGCCCACAGGTCGGTAAGGAGTCCAGGTGCCGTCGATCTCCTCCGGCTTGAAACCGGCATCCAGGAGCGCCTTGCGCGGCACGTCCAGGGGCGCCTTGCAGTTGGGGCAGAGCCGGCGCGCCAGGCGCTGCGCGGTGATGAGGATCACGCTGGAGGCGATGTTGAACGTGGGAATGCCCATGTTCATCATGCGCGTCAGTGTGGTCGGCGCATCGTTGGTGTGCAGGGTCGAGAGCACCAGGTGGCCCGTCTGCGCCGCCTTGATGGAAATGTCGGCGGTCTCCAGGTCACGGATCTCGCCGACCATGATGACGTCCGGATCCTGGCGCAGGAAAGCCTTGAGGGCAGCCGCGAATGTCAGCCCGGCCTTCTCGTTCACGTTGACCTGGTTGACGCCGGGCAGGTTGATCTCCGAGGGGTCCTCCGCGGTCGAGATGTTCACGCCCGGCTTGTTCAGGAGGTTCAGGCAGGTGTAGAGCGACACCGTCTTGCCGGAGCCGGTCGGACCTGTCACCAGAACCATGCCGTAGGGTCTGGAGATGGCATCGAGCAGCCGCTCCTTTTCTTCCGGCTCGTAGCCCAGCGCGTCGATGCCGAGCCGGGCACTGCTCGGATCGAGAATACGGATCACGATCTTCTCGCCGAACAGCGTGGGCAGCGTGCTGACGCGGAAGTCGATCACCCGGTCGGGCCCGATCTTGAGCTTCATCCGGCCGTCCTGGGGCACCCGCTTCTCGGAGATGTCCATCCGCGAGATGACCTTGATGCGCGAGGCCAGCTTGTCCTTGATGGCGATCGGCGGGGATGCGATCTCGCGCAGTTCGCCGTCGATGCGAAACCGCACCCGGTAGTTGTGCTCGTAGGGTTCGAAGTGCAGGTCCGATGCGCGCATGTTGAACGCGTCGATCAGCATCTTGTGCAGGAACTTGACGACCGGTGCGTCCTCGACCTCGGCCGTCTTGTCGCTCGATTCGACGACGGTGGGCTCGCTGGCCACCTCGTCGAATTCGAAGTCTCCGCCGATGATGTTGTCGATGGCTTCGCCGGCAGTGGTGGTCAGGGAGTCGACCAGCTTGTTGAGCTTGTCGTACTCGGCAATCACCCAGTCGACGCCCATCTGGGTGGCGAACTTGATCTTTTCGGCGGCACCCAGATCGGCCGGGTCGGCGGTGGCGACCATCAGGCGGTTGTT
>SBFS01000299.1 GCA_006227825.1 Burkholderiales bacterium
CTGGCCCTGGTGGCTGCGCTGGACCACGGCAGCTACTGGAACCCGCTGTGCTGCCCCAAGCTGGACACCGGCCCGCGGGTGCTGGCCGTGACGGCGGCAGCGGCCGAACCCGGGGCTGCGCCGGTGGCACCCGGTCAGGTGGTCGAAGCCACCATGGGCGGCCTGGTGGTGGGCACCGGCTCGACACCGGTGCGGCTGACCGGCCTGCGCGACATGGACGGCCAGCCCGTCTGTCCGACCACGGTGGCGCAGGCGGGCGAGCGCCTGGCGCTGCCGGATGCCGCGTCCAGCCAGGAGCTCACCGACACCCTCTCGCGCGTGGTCGGCGGCGAGGCGCTCTGGCGTCGCCATCTGCAGGCGCCCGAGCCGGTCGAACTGCCGTCGGTGGGGGCGGGAGATGGCACGGCAGACCCGAGGCCGGTCCGCCTGAACCTGCCCGTGCCCGCGGATGCGGCCCGTCTGGCCGCGGTGGTGGCCGCCTGGGCCGCACGCATCAGCGGCCGCGGCAGCCTGGACCTGGCCTGGCGCACAGCGGGTGCACCGCGCCTGCCCGGCTACTTTTCGAGCTGGGTCCCGGTGCGCCTGGCCGCCGGCAACGACACCCGATTTGGCGACTTCGAGCAACAGGTGGCGCGTGCGCTGGAGCCTGCGCGACGCCACCCGGCCTTCCTGCTCGACCTGGTGCTGCGCGACCCGGCCATCCGCAGGCTGACGGTGCCTCAGGTGGGCGTGAACGAGGAAGACGGCGCCATCGAGGGCTGTGCCGTCACCGTGGCGCTGACCGGCACACAAGGGCCCACGCTGTGGTTCGACGCCCGCCGGCTGCCCGAATCGGCCGCCCACGAACTGGCCCAACGCCTGCAGCGCGTGGCCGAAGCCCTCGCCGCGCCGGAAGCGGGCGAACTGACACTGGGTACCCTGCCCCTCATGTCGGCCGCCGAGCGCCAGCGCGTGCTGTACGACTGGAACGAGACGCGCTGCGACTACGACCGCCAGACCTGCGTGCACCAGTTCTTCGAGCAGCAGGTGCAGCGCACCCCCGAGGCCACGGCCGTGGTGTTCGAGGGCGAAAGCCTGAGCTACGACCAGCTCAACCGGCGAGCGAACCAGGTGGCGCACCGCCTGGCGGACATGGGCGTGCGTCCGGGCACCCTGGTCGGCCTGTACACCCGGCGTTCGCTGGACCTGCTGATCGGGGCGCTGGCCATCCAGAAGGCCGGGGGTGGCTACGTGCCGCTGGACCCGGCCTATCCGGCCGACCGCATCGCCCTGTACATCGAGGACAGCGGAGCGCCCGTCATCGTGGCCCAGGCCGGACTGCTCGATGACCTGCCGGCCCACCAGGCCCAGGTGCTGGTGATCGACCAGGACCCGGCCATCGCGCGCCAGCCCGACACCGACCTGGACAGCGGCGTCCAGCCTTCGGACATCGCCTACATGATCTACACCTCGGGTTCGACCGGTCGGCCCAAGGGCGTGATGGTCGAGCACCGCAACGTGTCCAACTTCTTCCGCGGCATGGACGACCGGATCGACCACGATCCGCCCGGCGTCTGGCTGGCGGTCACCAGCCTGTCGTTCGACATCTCGGTGCTGGAGCTCTTCTACACCCTGGCCCGCGGATTCAAGCTGGTGCTCTCCAGCGACGAGAACCGCGCCCTGGTCTCCGGCGGCCGCCTGCCGCTGTCGGCCGGCAAGATGGACTTCAGCATCTACTACTGGGGCAACGACGACGGCGCCGGCCCCAAGAAGTACGAACTGCTGCTGGAAGGCGCCAAGTTCGCCGACAAGCACGGCTTCTGCGCCGTCTGGACACCGGAACGCCACTTCCACGCCTTCGGCGGACCGTACCCGAACCCCTCCGTCACGGGGGCTGCGGTGGCCGCGGTGACCAGGAACATCGGCGTGCGGGCGGGCAGTTGCGTCGTGCCGCTGCACCACCCGGCGCGCATCGCCGAGGAATGGGCGGTCATCGACAACCTGACCAACGGGCGTGCCGCTCTCGCCGTCGCCTCGGGCTGGCACCCGGACGACTTCGTGCTGCGTCCCGAGAACACCCCGCCGGCCAACCGCCAGGCCCTGTTCGAGGCCACCGAGCAGCTGCGCCGTCTCTGGCGCGGCGAAGCGGTGGACTTTCCCACCAAGACCGGCACCTTCGCGGTCAAGACGCAGCCGCGGCCGGTGTCCAGGGAGCTGCCCATCTGGGTCACCACCGCCGGCAACCCCGAGACCTGGCGCGAGGCCGGGCAGATCGGCGCCAACGTGCTCACCCACCTGCTGGGCCAGTCGATCGAGGAGGTGGCCGAGAAGATCGGCATCTACCACGACGCGCTGCGCGCAGCCGGCCACGACCCGGCCCGCTTCACCGTCACGCTGATGCTGCACACCTACGTGGCCCGTGACCGCGAGCAGGCCCGGGAAACAGCCCGCGGCCCGATGAAGGACTACCTGCGCAGCGCCGCCGGCCTGATCAAGCAGTACGCCTGGGCCTTCCCGGCCTTCAAGAAACCCCAGGGCGTGACCAACCCGGCCGAGATCGACATCCGCAGCCTGGATGCCGAGGAGCTCGAAGCCATTCTCGATTTCGCCTTCCAGCGCTACTTCGAGGACTCGGGCCTGTTCGGCACCGTCGACGACTGCCTGCAGCGGGTCGAACAGCTCAAGCGCATCGGCGTCGGCGAGGTGGCCTGCCTGATCGACTACGGCATCCCCAGCGAGAAGGTCATGGAGGGTCTGTACCCCCTGGCCGAGGTGCTGCGCCGCTCCAACGAGGCCACGCAGCTGCCGCCCGACGACTTCTCCATTGCCGCCCAGATCGTGCGCCACGGTGTCACCCACCTGCAATGCACGCCCAGCATGGCGCGGATGATCGCGATGAACGACGAGGCCCGCGTCGCGCTGGCCCGGGTCAAGCTCATGATGATCGGGGGCGAGGCCCTGCCGGGCACCTTGGTCGCCGAGCTGGGCCGGTACACCCAGGCTCGCATCGAGAACATGTACGGGCCGACCGAAACCACCATCTGGTCGTCCACCGAGACCGCCGGTGCCGATGAGCCGGTGGTCAACATCGGCCGCCCGATCGCCAACACCCAGATGTACGTGCTCGACGAGCACCGCGAGCCGGTCGCCGTCGGTGTGCCGGGCGAACTCTACATCGGCGGCGACGGTGTCACGCGCGGCTACTGGCAGCGCCCCGAGCTCACCGCCGAGCGTTTTGTGCCCGACCCCTTTGTCCCGCCCGATCGCGCCGCCCCGGGCGGTGCCCGCATGTACCGCACCGGCGACCTGGCGCGCTGGCGGCCCGACGGGCGCATCGACTTCCTCGGCCGGGCTGACTTCCAGGTCAAGATCCGCGGCTACCGCATCGAGCTCGGCGAGATCGAGGCCGTGCTCGAAGGGCAGCCCGGCGTGCGCCAGGCCGTGGTGGTGGCACGGGAAGACAGCCCGGGCGACGTTCGCCTCGTGGCCTACCTCCGCACCGACCCGGGCGTCTCGACCGACGCGCTTCGCGAAGCCGCTTCCGCCGTGCTTCCCGAGCACATGCTGCCGGCCCACTGCGTCACCGTCGACGAGTTCCCGCTGACGCCCAACCGCAAGGTCGACCGCAAGGCGCTGCCGGCGCCCAACGCCGCCAGCCCGCAGAGCGCTGCTGCCCAAGCCTATGTCGCGCCGGAGAACGAGATCGAGCAGAAGATCGCCGAGATCTGGGTCAAGGTGCTGGGCGTGCCGCGCGTGGGTTCCAAGGACAACTTCTTCGCCCTGGGCGGCCACTCGCTGCTGGCCGTGCAGGCGCACCGCGAGATCCGCCAGAGCCTCGGCACCACCAAGCTCAGCATCACCGACATCTTCCGCTTTCCGGTGCTCGAAGCCCTGGCGCGGCACCTGGACGACAGGCCCGAAGACACGGCGGCGACCGCCGCCGAGACGGCCGAGCGGGCCCAGATGCGCTCGGATGCGATGTCCAGGCGGCGGGCGATGCGGGCGGG
>SBFS01000167.1 GCA_006227825.1 Burkholderiales bacterium
CTGCAGGCCAGCGACGGCCGCCGGCGCCTGCGCATACGCCTGGCCGCGCCCACCGGCAAGGCCGCCGCGCGCCTGAACGCCTCGATTGCCGGCGCGGTGCAGCGCCTGCCGCTGGACGGCCTGCACGACCCGCAACGCCTTCGCCAGGCCATTCCGCTCGAGGTGGTCACGGTGCACCGCCTGCTGGGCAGCCGCCCTGACACCCGGCGCCTGCGCCACGATGCGGCCAACCCGCTGCCGCTGGACGTGCTGGTGGTCGATGAGGCCTCCATGCTCGACCTGGAGATGATGGCCCGCCTGGTCTCGGCGCTGCCGCCTGCAGCTCGCCTGGTGCTGCTGGGCGACAAGGACCAGCTGGCCTCGGTGGAGGCAGGCTCGGTGCTGGGCGACCTGTGCCGCCGCGCCGACGGGGGGCACTACACGCCGGCCACGCGCGACTGGGTGCACGACCTGACCGGCGCGGCCTGGGACGAGCGCCTGACGGACGCACAGGGCCGTCCGCTGGACCAGGCTGTCACCCAGTTGCGGGTGAGCCACCGGTTCGGTGCAGCCAGCGGCATCGGCCGGCTGGCGGCGGCGGTCAACGCGGGTGATGCCCGGGCGGCCGGTGCGCTGCTGGCGGCCGGCCTGCCCGACCTGCAGCAGATCGAGGGCGGCGACCCCGTGCGCCTGCAGCAACTGGTGCTCGGCGGGGGGGGCGCGGTGCCGGGGCCCCGCCAGGCCGACCTGTGGGACGGGGCGCGCGAGACCCTCTGGGCCGGCCATGGCCAGTACCTGCGGCAGCTGCTGGCCTCGCGCCCCGCCCAGGGAGCCGCGATGGCGCTCCATGATGAATGGGCACTGCAGGGGCTCGCGGCCCTGGGGCGCTTCCAGCTCCTGGCCGCCCTGCGTGACGGTCCGCAGGGCGTGGACGGCCTGAACCGAGCGGTCGAGCACTGGCTGCGCGGCGCCGGCCTGGTGGAAGCCACTCGCTCGGGCTGGTACACCGGCCGCCCGGTCATGGTGACCCGCAACGACCCGGGTCTGGGCCTGATGAACGGGGACGTCGGCATTGCCTTGCCTACGCCTGTGCCCGACCGGCCGGAGGCGGGAACGGTGCTGCGGGTGGCCTTCCACGGCGGACCGGGCAGGCCGGTGCACTGGGTGCTGCCCAGCCGGCTGCGCCAGGTGCAGACGGCCTTTGCCATCACGGTGCACAAGTCGCAGGGTTCGGAGTTCGAGCACGCGGCCCTGGTGCTGCCGGCCCAGGCCTCGCCGGTGCTAACCCGCGAGCTGGTCTACACCGCCATCACCCGCGCGCGCCGGTGCTTCACGCTGGTGAACTCGCCCGCCGGCCCTCAGGTGCTGGAGGCTGCCATCCGCCGCCGAGTCGAGCGGGTCGGCGGCCTGTGACCGAGGCGCCTCAGGCGATGTCGATGACGTGGAAGCCGAAGCGGCCCTGGCGCCGGTCGGCGAAGTAGCGCTCCAGCGTCTCGCGCACGGTGCGAAAGGCCAGCTCGTCCCAGGGGATCTCGGCTTCCGAGAACAGCCGCGCCTCCATGGTCTCGATGCCGGGCTCGAAACGGTCGCTCAGCAGGCGTGCACGGTAGTAGAAGTGCACCTGGCCCACCCGCGGCACGTTCATCAGGGTGAACAGCTCGCCGATCGCGATCCGGGCGCCGGCCTCCTCGTCGGTCTCGCGCATGGCGCCCTCGGCCAGCGTCTCGCCCAGCTCCATGAAGCCCGCCGGCAGCGTCCACTTGCCCCTGCGTGGCTCGATGTTGCGCTTGCACAGCAGCACCTGCTCACCCGTCTCGCCCCAGACCGGCACGGTGCCCACCACGTTCAGGGGGTTGTCGTAGTGCACCGTGTGGCAGGCGGGGCAGACGGCGCGCATCCGGGTGTCGCCGTCGTCGGGCAGTCGGAAGTCCACGGCGGTGCCGCAGTTGCGGCAGTGTCTGGCTGGCGCTCGGATCATGTGGGTCAGTGTAGCCCGTGGGCGACAGCCACAAAAAAACCGGGACATGCCCGGTTTTCTTGCGCGGGGCAGGAGAAGGCTCAGGCCTTCTTGCCGTGCTTCTCGATCAGGGCCTTGGCGGTCTCGAACAGCTTCTTGCCGTCGAAGCCGCGCTTGTCCATGTCCTGCATCCACTCGACCTCGACCAGGCGGGCCTTGCGGCGGAACTCCTGCGCATCGGCGGCCGAAATGGTGTGGATGGTGTTGCCCTGCTTGACGGCCGCCTCACGGCCTGCAGCGTCGCCACCCTGCTGCGTCTTGCCCAGCCAGCCCGAGGTCTCGATGCCCGAGTTGCGGTCGATCACGGCCTTGAGGTCGGGCGGCAGCTGGGCGTACTTGGCCTTGTTCATCGCCATGACGAAGGTGGTGGTGTAGAGGGCGCCACCGGCCGGCTCGAACTCGCTGTGGAACTTCGTGAGTTCGTGCACCTTCACCGCCGGCACCACCTCCCACGGAATCACGCAACCGTCGATCACGCCCTTGGACAGCGAGTCCGGGATCTGGGGCAGCGGCATGCCGACCGGGGTGGCGCCCAGGTAACCCAGCATCTTCGTGATCTGGCGGGTCGGGCCGCGCACCTTGGAGCCGCGCAGGTCATCGGCGGTCTTCACCAGCTTGTTGCGCATGTGGAACATGCCGGGGCCGTGCACCTGCAGGGCGATCGGCTGCACGTCGCGGTACTCGTCGGCTGCGGAAGTCTGGATGTACTCCCAGAAGGCCTTGGAGGTGGCCTCGGCGTTGTTCATCATGAACGGCAGCTCGAACACTTCGGTGCGCGGGAAGCGGCCGGGCGTGTTGCCGGGCAGGGTCCAGACGATGTCGACCACACCGTCACGGGCCTGGTCGAACAGCTGCACCGGCGAACCGCCGAGCTGCATGGCGGGGTAGGCCTCGAACTTGATGCGGCCACCCGAGTCCTTCTCGACCTTGTCCATCCAGGCCTTGTGCATGTTCAGCCACACGTTGGACTGGGGCGACATGAAGGTATGGAACTTGAGCGTGACGCTTTGCTGGGCAAACCCGACGAGGGCGGGGGCGCCCAGTGCGATGGCGGCACCGGACTGGAGCAGGGTTCTGCGCTGGATCATGAAGGTCTCCTGTGTGCTTGAGGACAAAAGGGGCTCAGGGGCAATGTAGTGCTCGGCCGCACGGGCTGTCAGAGGTCTAACCCTAGACAGGACCTTCGGCTCGCTTTTTGTTAAATCAATTTACCCCTGCGAAATTATAGGCCGCGCAAGACGCCGGCCTGCCTGGGGCCTGCTCAGGCCATCTTGAGCGAAATGCCCTGCAGGCCGTCGACGCCACCGGTGACCAGGTCGCCACGGGCCAGGCTGCCCACGCCTTCGGGCGTACCCGTGTAGATGAGGTCGCCGGCCTTCAGTTCCCAGGCGCGCGAGAGGTGCTCGATGATCTCCCCGACGTTCCAGATCAGCTGGCCGAGGTCGCTGCGCTGGCGGTCGCTGCCGTTGACCTGGAGCCAGATCGAGGCCCGCCCGATGTCGCCGGCGAGCGACGCCTCGGTGATCGGACCGATGGGGGCCGAGTGGTCGAAGGCCTTGCCGATGCACCAGGGCTTGCCCTGCTGTTTCATGCTCGCCTGCAGGTCACGCCGGGTCAGGTCGACGCCCACGGCATAGCCGAACACATGCCGGGCCGCTTCGGCGGCCGGGATGTCTCGCCCGCCCTGGCCGATCGCCACCACGCACTCGATCTCGTGGTGCAGGTCGGTCGTCAGGCTGGGGTAGGGGACAACGGTCGGCCGCGGGCCCTCGGCCACCACCAGGGCGTCGGCCGGCTTGATGAAGAAGAACGGTGGTTCGCGGCCACTGAAACCCATCTCCCGGGCGTGGGCGGCGTAGTTGCGGCCGACACAGTAGATGCGGTGGACCGGGAACCGCTGCTCACGCCCCAGCACGGGGACAGAGACGACAGGCTCAGGAGGGAAGACGTAGCTCATGGGGTCTGTCCGGGTTGCTGCCACTCAGCGGCCCTTGCTCTGCATCACCCGCTGGGGGCCGCGCTCGCGCAGGCGGCGCGAGCGCACCGAGCGCACGCGCAGGATCCAGATGCCGCTGACCAGGAAATACGCGAGCAGCCCGGTGAAGGTTGCCATCAGGGCCATGCCCAGGAACAGCGGCTTGCCGATGTCGCCGAGCTGGCGGAACCAGCGTTTGAGCGTGCCTTGCGAGTCCTCGGCCTTGCCGGCCTCGCGCTGGGCGCGGCTGAGCACCCGCATGGCCTCTTCTTCGCCCATGGATTCCCGGCCCAGCACGAACTTGCCCAGGCGGTAGGACCCGTACCACAGGGGACCGTAGGTGGCGGGGTTGGAGATGAGGGTGCTGGCAGCCGCCGCGGGCACGTTGGCACGCATGGCCACCGCCATCCCGACCGACAGGGGAATCTGTGCGATCGGCACCAGCAGGCCGAAAAAGACCCCGATCGCCACGCCGACGGCGATGCCGCGCCGGCTGAAATGCCAGAGCTTGGGGTGGTGCATCAGCGGGCCGAGCCAGCGCAGCCAACGGTTGGCCCGGATGCTCTCCGGCGAGGGCAACATGGCCTTGAGGCGTTTGAACATGCTGGTTCGGTTCTGGGCGTTCGGATCGGCTCAACCCGACATTCTCACCGATCCGCGCGCTCGCGCGCGGGCGGCGACAATGCGGCCATGAAGCTGAGCTTGCAGGACATCCTGTTCACACAGGGATTCGGAACCCGGCGCATCTGTTCCGGCCTCGTCGAACAGGGCCACGTGGGCGTGGGGCCCCAGGCACAGCCGTGCGCGGACCCCTCCAGCCTGTGGGAGACGGAAGGGCTGGTCTTCACCGTGCGGGGCGAGCGCTGGCTGTTCCAGCGCCGGGCCTACCTGATGCTCAACAAGCCGGCCGGCTTCGAGTGCTCGCACCGGCCTGGCGCCCACCCGAGCGTCTACACCCTGCTGCCGGCCCCGTTGCGCCAGCGGGCGGGCACCGCCGCCGCCGGGGTGCAGGCCGTCGGTCGCCTGGACCAGGACACCACGGGGCTGCTGCTGCTGTCGGACGACGGCAAGTTCATCCACCGGCTGACCTCGCCCCGGCACCATGTGCCCAAGGTGTACGACGTGACGGTGCGCCACCCGCTGGACGCGGCGCAGTTGCGCCGGTTGCTGGAGGGTGTGGTGCTGGCCGACGACCCGCGTCCGGTGCGGGCGGCCGGCTGCGACCGGGTGGACGACCTGCGGCTGAGGCTGACCCTGACCGAGGGCAAATACCACCAGGTCAAGCGCATGCTGGCCGCTGTGGGCAACCGCGTCGAGCAGCTTCACCGTTCGGCCATCGGACCGGTGTGTCTTCCGGCCGACCTGGCGCCCGGCGCGTGGCGCTGGCTGACGCCTGACGAAGTGAAGGCCCTGGCGGGCGGGGCGCTGTCCTGAATGCGTCCGCGCAGGCGGGCCTGACCGGGACCGCGGTGGCTGGTCACGCACGGGTCAGAGCAGATCGCCCTTGCGGCTGTCCAGCGGGACGAGGAAGGAGTTGTCTTCCTGCCACTGCGACGGGAAGTCGCTGCGTCCGCCGGTCGTGCTGTGGGGCCAGTTGGACAGCGGACTGAAATCGCTCTGGCGGCTGCTGCGCTGGCGGCTGATGGCCGAGCGCAGGTTGCTTTGCGCGGCGATGATGGCCCGCTCCTCCATCTCGCGTTCGCGCATGGCCTGGGTGGTCATGGACTCACCGAGGAACTCGGCCCGGATCTCGGCCACGGACGGCAGGTTGCCGGACTTGATGACCCAGTACGGCAGGCCGATCTGGGTCAGCAGCGAGTGCTTGAGCAGCCGGGTGGCTTTGGGGATGCCGCCGGTGCCAGGCACATCGAGGCAGCCGACCACACGGCCGTCGGCCTTGCAGATGGTGAAGGTGCAGTAAACCCCGCCCAGCAGGCGGTACCAGTGCATGCCCTGTTCCCGGTTGCGCGGCAGCGTGAAGCGGGTCACCGGCATCTTGATCATGATGTGGTGGTCGTAGAAAGCTCGCGCCAGCCAGTGCCAGACGCGGGCTTCCTCGCTGTTGGTCACGCTGCGCGAACTCAGCGGCCAGTGCTTGGGGATGCGCCGGCGCCGGCGGGCGCGGTGCGACTCCCAGCTGGCGTGCAGCACCGCACCCAGCGCCAGCAGGGCGGGGATCAGGACGGCAAGCAGCCAGGGGTTGGACCAGAGGGGCATGGGACGGACGGTGGCATCACATGTATCAAAGTGTATGGAATTGTGCCGATCTGTCCATCGTCCCGCCGCACGCGGACGGGTTCATACCGTGCGATTGTTGGGGTTTGGAGCGGGTTTCTGGGGCCAGGTCAGGCCGGTCGTGTGGCGTGTCGGCCACGAATCACCTGCGGACAGCGGCCCTTTATTGTGCCGCCGCGGCGGGGCCGGGCGCATCCCCCGGTCGGATGAGCAGCGCCTGCCGGCGGACGGTTTCAGGGCACGGAGGCCAGGAAACCGGCCACCCGGGCCGTCAGTGCCTCCGGCTGGTCGCGGTGCGGGCTGTGGCCGCAGGCGGACAGGACGCAGGTCTGCGCCTGGGGCACGGCCGCGGCAACGGCGTCGACCTGGGCCAGTGTGCCGTACTCGTCGTCCTCGCCCTGCACGACCAGCAGCGGGCAGGCGATGGCTCGGCAGATCTCGCGGATGTCGAACGCCCGGAACGCCTCGCTGAGCCAGACGTCGTTCCATTGCCAGAAGGCGTTGTCGACGTCGTCGTGGTAACGGGCCAGGCGGCTGCGCAGCTCGCCGCGCTCGTAGGCCTGCCGCGCCTGCTCGATCGCCTGCAGCGCCACCGGCTCGACCATGACGTGCGGCGCCATCGCCACGCACGCCGTGACCGGGTGCTGCGCGGCATGCAGCAGCGCGATGGTGGCGCCGTCGGAGTGGCCGACCAGCACCGGCGCGGACAGGCCCAGGGCCTGCAGCAGCAGCGGAAGCACCCGCTGCGCTTCGCGGTGCATGTAGTCGGGGCGGTGCCGGCCACGCGTCCAGACCGGTCCTTGCGACCACGGGCCGCGCACCTGCGGCACCGGATCCGAGCGGCCGTAACCGCGGCGGGAGTACAGCCAGCCTGCCCGGCCGCTGGCTTCGCACAGGTCCCGGGGCCAGAGCTGGCCCCGCTGGCGCCACATGGCCACGCTGCCCAGGCCTTCGTGCAGGAAAAGCAGGGGCGCGCGGTCCGCTGGCCCGGGGATGTGGGCCACCTCCAGCGCCACGCCATCGATGTCGATACGGTCCATGGCCGGATGCTAGCGCGACGGCCAGCGCCCTGCTGTCGCGGCAGGGCGCTGCGCCGCGCGGTATTCTTCGGCCATGTCGCTTCTTTTCGATGCCTTCTGGCGCGCGGTGGCCTATTGCCTGCATCCGCGCGTGATCGCCTTCTCGCTGCTGCCGCTGCTGCTGATGGTGGTGCTGTCCTTCGCGCTGGGGTACTTCTTCTGGGATGCCGCGGTGGCTTCCGTCATGGAGGGGTTGCAGAGCCTGGCGCTGGTGCAGGCCTTCTTCGGCTGGCTCGAGCGCATCGGCATGGAGGGGCTGCGCACCGTGCTGGCGCCGCTGCTGGTCCTGATGCTGGCAACGCCGCTGATCGTGCTTGGCTGCCTGCTGCTGGTGGCCGTGTTCATGACACCGGCCATGGTGTCCCTGGTCGGCCGGCGGCGCTTTCCCGGCCTGGAGAAAAAGCGCGGCGGCTCCCTGATGGCCAGCATCCTGTGGTCCTTCGGCTCCACCTTGCTGGCCGTGGTCGTGCTGGTGCTGTCGGTGCCGCTGTGGCTGATCCCGCCGCTGGTGCTCATCCTGCCGCCCCTGATCTGGGGCTGGCTCACCTACCGGGTCTTTGCCTTCGACGCCCTGGCCGAGCATGCCAGCGCGGACGAACGCCAGCGCATCCTGAAGGAGCATCGCAGCACCTTGCTGGTCATGGGCATCCTGACCGGCTACCTGGGGGCGGCGCCCAGCCTGCTGTGGGCCTCGGGTGCGCTGTTCATCGCCCTGGCGCCCCTGCTGGTCCCGGTGGCCATCTGGATCTACACCCTCGTGTTCGCGTTTGCTTCCCTCTGGTTTGCCCACTACGGCCTGGCGGTGCTGCAGAAGATGCGCGCCGACCGCGGCATCGAGGTGCTCGATGCCGTCTGGCGCGAGCCCGCGGCAGGGCAGTCCGGCACAGGCGCCGGGGCCGTGCCGGCAGAGGGTACGCCGCGCCTGCCCGAACCTGAGAACAAGCCCTCCCGAGACGGACATGAACCAGCCTGACACCGCTGCGCAAGGCAGCCCGAGCGAACGACCCGAGATCGGCCTGATCATCGTCGGAGACGAGATCCTGTCCGGCCGCAGGGTGGACAAGCACCTGCCCAGGGTGATCGAGCTGCTGGGCGAGCGCGGGCTGTCGCTGGCCTGGTCCCAGATCGTCGGTGACGACCCGCGTCGCATCACCGAGGTGCTGGGCCGGGTGTTCGCGGGCCCGGACCTGGTCTTCTGCTGCGGCGGCATCGGCGCGACGCCGGATGACCACACCCGTCAGTGCGCCGCGGCCGCGCTCGGCGTCGGGCTGGAGCTGCATCCCCGGGCGCGCGCCCTGATCGAGGAGCGCATGCGCGAGGTGGCGGCCGAGCAGGGGCAGCCCTTCGAGCCGGACCGCCCGGACAACGTGCACCGCCTGAACATGGGCGTGTTCCCCGCGGGCGCGGAGATCATCGCCAACCCCTACAACAAGATTCCCGGCTTCAGCTGCACCGGGCCGGGCGGCGCCCGGGTGCATTTCGTGCCCGGATTCCCCGTCATGGCCTGGCCGATGATCGAGTCCCTGCTGGACGGGCCCTACCGGCACTGGCACCGCCCCCTGGAGCGGCAGGAGAAGTCGGTGGTGGTGTTCGGGGCCATGGAGGCGTCGCTGACACCGTTGATGCTGCAGATCGAACGGGACCACCCGGTCAAGGTGTTCAGCCTGCCCAGCGTCGACCATCCGGTCCATGGCCGGCACATCGAGCTCGGGGTGAAGGGCGCGGCCCGGGCGGTGTCGGCCGCCTACGCCGACCTGCTGGCTGGCCTGCAAGGCCACGGTGCCCGCCTGGGCCCCGAAATGGTGCGCAATCTGTGAACACCATTTTGGTGCTATTAAGTGCACTATCATGGTGCGTTTCGAGGCCGGGCCACCAGCCGGACCTTCCGGGGCAAGCCCAGGCGCGTTGGCCTGCCCCTGGCTGCGCCTTGTCGGTGCATCCGCGGCGCGCATAATGGCAGGAGCACAGGAGCCGGTCACCTAAAGCGTGCGGCGCACATGAAGCGGGCATCGGGTGGCACGGATACTGCTAGCCCGAAACCGAGCGATTTTTTCTTCCACTCACCCAGCTACAGGAGCATTTGATGGCCAAGACCGTCGCAGACGTGATGCAAATGGTGAAGGACAACGACGTCAAGTTCGTGGACTTCCGATTCACCGACACCCGGGGCAAGGAGCAGCACGTGACCGTGCCTGTGTCCGCGTTCGGCGAGGACAAGTTCACCTCGGGCCATGCGTTCGACGGTTCGTCCATCGCGGGCTGGAAGGGCATCGAAGCCTCTGACATGCAGCTCATGCCCGACCCGGCCACCGCCAACATCGACCCGTTCTTCGAGGAGACCACGCTGTTCATGCAGTGTGACGTCATCGAGCCCAGCGACGGCAAGGCCTACGACCGCGACCCGCGCTCGGTGGCCAGGCGCGCCGAGGCCTACCTGAAGGCTTCCGGCCTGGGTGACACCGCCTACTTCGGGCCGGAGCCCGAGTTCTTCATCTTCGACGGCGTGCGCTGGAGCTGCGAGCCCGGCCGCGGCTTCTACGAGATCGACGAATACGAGGCGCCCTGGAACAGCGGCGCCAAGCTCGAAGGCGGCAACCGCGGCCACCGTCCGCGCGTCAAGGGCGGCTATTTCCCGGTTCCGCCGGTCGACAGCACGCACGACCTGCGTGCCGAGATGTCCCTGATCCTGGAGTCGCTGGGCATTCCGGTCGAGGTGTTCCACCACGAGGTCGCCGGCGCCGGCCAGTGCGAGATCGGCACCAAGTTCAGCACCCTCGTCGAGCGTGCCGACTGGACCCAGGTGCTCAAGTACGTGGTGTGGAACGTGGCCAACGCCTACGGCAAGACGGCCACCTTCATGCCCAAGCCCTACCACGGCGACAACGGCTCGGGCATGCACGTGCACCAGTCGGTCTGGAAGGACGGCAAGAACCTGTTCGCCGGTGACGGCTACGCCGGCCTGAGCGATTTCGCCCTGTACTACATCGGCGGCATCATCAAGCACGCCCGTGCGCTCAACGCCATCACCAACCCGTCGACCAACAGCTACAAGCGCTTGGTGCCGCACTTCGAGGCCCCGGTCAAGCTGGCGTACTCGGCCAAGAACCGCTCGGCCTCCATCCGCATCCCGTACGTGGCCAACCCGAAGGGCCGCCGCGTGGAAGCCCGCTTCCCGGACCCGATGGCCAACCCCTACCTGTGCTTCTCGGCCCTGCTGATGGCCGGCCTGGACGGCGTGGAGAACAAGATCCACCCGGGCGAGGCCGCCACCAAGGACCTCTACCACCTGCCGCCGGAAGAGGACAAGCTGGTGCCGACCGTCTGCCACAGCCTGGACATGGCGCTGGACTATCTCGACAAGGACCGTGCCTTCCTGACCAAGGGCGGCGTGTTCACCGACTCCATGCTCGACGCCTACATCGAACTGAAGATGGCCGAAGTCTCCCG
>SBFS01000109.1 GCA_006227825.1 Burkholderiales bacterium
CGGTTCAGCGGTGGCAGCGACAGTGCCCGGTCGGCCAGCACCTCGACCGCGGTGCCGCCGGCTCCGAACAGGATGACCGGACCGAACACCGGATCCACGCTGGCGCCGACGATGAGTTCATGGGCGTGCTTCTTGCGCACCATGGGCTGCACCGTGAAGCCCTGCACCCGGGCATCGGGACGCAGCTCGTGCACGCGCTCGAGCATGCCCAGGCAGGTCTGCTGCAACTCGGCCCGGCTGCCGATGTTCAGCCGCACGCCGCCGACATCGGACTTGTGCGAGATGTCTTCCGAAAGAATTTTGACCACCACCGGGTAGCCCAGCGCCTCGGCCGCCACCTCGGCCTGCGCCACGTCACGACCCACGGTTCGGGTGGGCACCACCGGCAGGCCGGCCGCTGCGAGCAGGTCCTTGGCCTCCGGCTCCGTCAGCAGCTCGCGGCCCTGCGCCAGCACCTGCTCCACGATGCGCCGGATGCGGGGCAGGTCCGCCTGCGCGGCGCCGCCATGGGCAGGCGGGGTCTCCAGCAGCTCGTCCTGGTGCAGGCGGTAGGTGCGCAGGAAGCCGAAGGCACGCACCGCCTGCTCGGGGGTGTCGAAATCCGGCACGCCCGCCTCCCGGAAGGACCGGCGTGCCTCGGCCACGGCGGTGTCCCCGAGCCAGCAGCCCAGCACCCGGCGTGGTGCCTGCGTCACCTGGGGCAGCAGGGCACGGGCGATGTGGGCGCTGGGCACGATGGCAGTGGGCGCGTGGATGAAGAGGATGGCGCTCTCCTGGTCCTGTGACAGGGCATTGACCGCCTCGACGTAGCGGGGCGCCGGCGCGTCGCCGATGATGTCCACCGGGTTGGCGTGTGACCAGTTGCCCGGCAGGACCGCGTTCAGGCGCCCGATGGTCTGCTCGTCCAGGGTGGCCAGGGGCACGCCTTCTGCGGCAGCCGCATCGGCCGCCATCACGCCCGCGCCTCCGCCATTGGTCAGCACGACCAGCCGCTCCGACGGACCGTCGCGAAAGCGTGCCAGCGTCTCGGCCGCCAGGAAAAGGTCCTGCAGCGTGCTCACGCGCAGCATGCCCGCGCGGGCGATGGCCGCGTCGAACACGGCGTCCGACCCGGCCAGTGCGCCGGTGTGCGAGGCCGCGGCCTGCTGGCCGGCGGCCGAGCGACCGGCCTTGACCACGATCACCGGCTTGTTGCGCGCCGCTGCACGGGCGGCCGACATGAACTTGCGCGGCTCCTCGATGCTCTCGATGTACAGCAGGATGGCCCGGGTGCGCGCGTCGCTGCCCAGGAAGTCGAGCATGTCGCCGAAGTCCACGTCGGCCCGCTCGCCCAGCGAGACGAAATGCGAGAAGCCGATGCCCCGAGCATCGGCCCAGTCGAGCATGGCCGTGACAAGGGCGCCCGACTGGGAGACGAAGGCGAGTTCGCCCGGGCGGGCGCCGATGTGGGCGAAGCTGGCGTTCAGGCCGATGTGCGGCACCAGCATGCCGATGCAGTTGGGGCCCAGAATGCGCAGGGTGTGCACGCGGGCCGCATCCAGCATGGCCTGCTTCTGGGCGCTGTCCAGCCCGGCGGTGACCACGATGGCGGCCCGTGTTCCCCGTGCGCCCAGTTCGGTGATCAGGGGCACGATGCTGGAGGCCGGCGTGCACAGGATGGCCAGGTCCGGGGCTTCGGGCAGCTCGGCCACACCCGCGCAGCAGGGCACACCCTCGAGGTCGCGGTGTCGCGGGTTGACCGGATAGAGGCGACCTGCGAACCCGCCGGAGCGCAGGTTGCGCCAGACGGTCCCTCCCACGCTGGCAGGGCGCACGGACGCACCGAAGACGGCCACCGAGGCCGGGGCGAACAGGGTGTCGAGATGCCGGATGCTCATGCGGGCATTGTGCCCCGGCCGGGTGTCAGCTTCGTGAAGTCCCGTTGCCGGCGGCATCGGCCCGGCCGGCCTTCTTCTCGTCGGAGCGGTTCGAGGCCATCCACGCGATCAGGGTTGACCGCATGGCCTCCTCCACCGACAGGTCAATCGGTGTGACCCAGTCCCGTGGCACGAAGACCGTGTAGCCGCCGATCATGTAACCCATGGGCAGGTAGACGGCCACCTTGTCCAGCTGGCCCATGGGAGAGGGCAGCCCGCGCATGCTCTGTCGGGTCACCAGGCCCACCATGTTCAGGTCCTGCCCCGGCATTTGCAGCAGCACCACCTGCTGGCTGTCCTTCTCGTGAGGAGCGAAATAGTCGGCGAAATTCTTCAGCGACGAGTAGATGCTCTTGACCACCGGCAGGTTGGTGAAGGGCAGCTCCAGCCAGGAAAACAGGCGGGCGCTGATGGGCTGGGAGACCACGAAACCGAGCAGCAGAATCAGACCCACACCCAGCAGAATGCCCAGGCCGGGCAGGTAGAAGTCACCGATGAACGGCCGGATCAGCCGCATTGCGGTGCCCTCGGTCCAGACGATGAACAGGTAGAGCACATACACCGTCAGGCCCAGCGGCAGGAAGGTGAGCAGGCCACGGAAGAAATACTGGTAGAGGACTTTCATGGGGCAGCAGCGGGGGCGTGGATGTGCAGCGCGCAGCATAGCAGCGCGCCCGCCTTCGCCATCGGCCTGGCTCAGCGGGAGCCCGACTCCAGTTCCAGCGCCGCATTCAGGCGGCCTGCGAACACCAGATCGATGCGGGCTCCGGAGCGGGTGCTGGCGACCTGCACGCCGGGCTGCGGTCCGGGCCGGGTTTCGCGCAGGGCCAGCAGCCCTTCGGGCCACTGGAAGGACAGGCTGGCCTGCATCGGCAGGTAGCCGTCGAGGTAGCGCCGCATCAGCGGGCCGGCATGCAGCCGCCAGCGATCTTCGCCGGTGCGCTCCAGGGCCTGGGAAACCAGGTCGATGCAGATGCTGCCGCCGCGTTGCACCTGCGACACTTCGACCCGGTGATCCACCACACGGGCGTCACCCACGCCTTCGGTGGAAATGATGGCGATGTGCCGCACGCGCTGGGGATTGAAGGCAATCACGATGCGGGCATTCGGGTCCAGCGCACGGTGGCAGGTTGACAGCCCCACCAGGCCGCTGCTGAGGCTGTCCTCGCTGATGCGCACGCGGGACTCGTAGCGGTAGGCCTGCGGGTCGGGCCGCTGGCTGAAGAACTTGAGCTCGCCCTCGCGTGCCAGGTCGCTGAAGTCGAGCGCCCTGGCCGGGCCCGCATGGGTGAACGCCAGCAGGAGGCAGCACGCCGCGATGCCGGTGATGAAGGCGGAACCGGTCTGCGATCGGCTGGGCATGGGGGACTCCCGGTCAAGGATGGGGTGTGGCGTTGAAAGCGGGGACAATGGCCCCATATCTTCTTCCATCGCACGCATTTTCGTGTACGTTGCGCCGGTTCCCAAGGGCCGCGTGGCGGAACTCCCTCGGCCCGCAAGGGCTCTGTTTCTGCGAATGAATGCCCTGACCGAACTCCCCGGCCGCCTGCTGCGCGGCCTGTTCCAGATCCTGCTCGCGCTGGCCGGCCTGGTGTTTCTGGTCAGTCTCCTGCTGGCCGGCCTCGTCGCCGTGGTCCTGCTGTCGCTGTGGGCGCTGCTGACCGGTCGAAAACCCGCTCCGGTCATGGTGTTCCAGCGCTTTCGCCAGACCTCGGCCCGCTACGGACCCGGTGCCTGGCCGCGAAGCGGCCGTTCGTCCCCTGCAGACGTGGTCGACGTGCAGGCCCAGGAGGTCGACGAAGACGGCACGCGCCGCGAGGTTCCGGACGACCGCCGGCCAGGGCCCTAGGTTGCGTCGGGCTTTTCCTGGCGCAGCGAGAGCGCCAGCGCATACAGGGCGTTGCGCGGCACGCCGGTGATGTCGGCGCACAGCCTGACCGCCGACTTCAGCGGCAACTCCTCCATCAGCAATGCCAGGGTGCGACGGCTGGCGCTGTCGATGGTGTCAGCGTCCTCCGCGGCGCTCTGGGCGTGGATGACCAGGACGAATTCGCCCCGGTGCCGCTGGGGCTGAGCCTGCAGCCAGGACCCGAATGCGCGGGCCGGCATCTGGGCCACCTCCTCGAACTGCTTGGTCAGCTCGCGGCCCACGGTCAGCCGGCGCTCGCCCAGGAGGGCCAGGTCGGCCGCCAGCGCCTCGATGCGGTGGGGGGCCTCCAGGATCACGCAGGCGACCGGGTCGGCCCCGATGCGCTCGATCGCCTGCTGCCGTTCGCCTGCCTTGACGGGCAGGAAGCCGGCAAACACGAAGCGCCCCTGGTGCCGGGGCGACTGGGCGGTGAAGCCGGTGACGCTGAGCAGGGCCGTCACGCTGCTGGCGCCGGGCACCGGAACACAGCGCAGCCCGGCTTCCAGCGCGGCAGCCACCAGACGCGCTCCGGGGTCGCTCAGGCCGGGCGTGCCGGCATCGCTGACATAGGCCACCCGCTGGCCCATCCGCAGGCGCTGGACCACCGCCTGCGCGGCCTCGGCCTCGTTGTGCTCGTGCAGCGCCAGCAAGGGCCGATGCAATCCATAGGCCTGGAGCAGATGGCCGGTGTGGCGCGTGTCCTCGCAGGCCACGGTGTCGACCAGGGACAGCACGTGCAGGGCGCGCAGGCCGATGTCGGCCAGGTTGCCGATCGGGGTGGCCACCATGTACAGGGCGCCCTGGGGATAATGCTGACGGGCCGCGGCTTCGTGGGCGGCATTCAGCAGGGCAGGGAGGGGATGGGACATGGGAGATTCCGCGAAAGGCCAAAGCGCACCCGGGCCGGGCCGTGCCGTGTGCACCAAGGACCTGGGGGACCGCGCCGAAGCGCTGGCACTGGAGCACCTGCAGCGCCAGGGCCTGGTGCTGGTCAGGCGCAACTTCCGCACCCCGGGTCGCGGTGGCGGCGAGATCGACCTGATTATGCGCGAGCCGGACGGCACGCTGGTGTTCGTGGAGGTGCGCCAGCGTGCCAGCCGGAACCGGGGCGGCGCCGCCGGCAGCATCACCGCGCACAAGCAAAGGCGCATCGTGTTCGCGGCCCGGCACTTTTTGCACCTGATCCGGTCAGAGCCACCATGCCGGTTCGATGTGGTGCTGGTGGAAGGCGACATGGGTGCAGACTCCGCGACGCCGATCCGGTGGCTGCGCGCGGCATTCGATGCGTCGGCTACCTTTTGATACCGGCGTTGCGGGTTCCGGCCGGATGCGCGCCGCCCGTCCGGTTCCGCTACCGATATCATCTGCCCATGCTTCTGCAACGCATACAGCAACAGTTCATCGACAGCGCCGATCTGAAATACCAGTGTGCCCAGTTGCTGGCGCCCCAGGTCGAGGCCGCCACGCAGGCGGTGCTGGCCAGCGTCACCGGCGGGGGCAAGGTGATGACCTGTGGCAACGGCGCCTCGGCTGCCGCGGCCCAGCACTTTGCCGCCAGTTTCATCGGGCGCTACGAACGCGAGCGCCCCGAGCTGGCTGCGATGTGCCTGTCGGCCGATGCCGCGGTGCTCACCGGCATCACCACCGACTTCGATGCCCGCCTGGTCTTTTCCCGCCAGGTGCGTGCGCTCGGACAGGCCGGCGATGTGCTGCTGGTGCTGTCCACCTCGGGCAATTCGGCCAATGTGCTGGCTGCCGTCGAGGCCGCACACGAGCGGGAGATGACGGTGGTGGCCCTCACCGGTGCCCGCGGCGGCCGGCTGGTCCAGGTGCTGCGCGACACCGACGTTCAGGTCTGCGTGCCGCATGACGTGCCCGCGCGCGTGCTCGAGATCCACCATCTGGTGCTCCACTGCATCTGTGACGGCGTCGACGCCCAGTTGCTCGGCCTGCCCGAAACCATCCACCCCGAACAGGAGATCGCCCCATGAACGCTTCCCGCCCTCGCCGTGTCCCCCGATGGCTGGGCATCGGCCTGGCCGCCCTGACGGCCAGCGCCGTCCTGCCCGCCTGTGCACCGCTGCTGGTCGGCGGTGCAGCCGTGACCAGTGCCGTGGTCATCACCGACCGCCGCACCTCGGGTGCCCAGCTGGAGGACCAGGGGATCGAGTTGCGTGCCGCCAACCGGCTGCGCGACGAGGTCGGTGCCCGGGTCCGCGTCAATGTGACCAGCTACAACCGCCGGGTGCTGCTCACCGGCGAGGTGCCCAACGAACGCGACAAGGCGCTGGTGGCCGAGATCGTCAGCCGGGTGGACAACGTGTCCGAAGTGGTCAACGAGCTGGCGGTGGTCAACAGCCCGGGCCTGCGCGAGCGCGCGGCCGACACGGTGACCACCGGGCGCATCAAGGCGGCCATCTTTGATGTCAAGGATCTGCCGCTCAACGCGTTCAAGATCGTCACCGAACGGGGGACCGTCTACCTGATGGGACGCGTGACCCAGTCCGAAGCCGACCGGGCCACCGAGATCGCGCGCAACACCGAGGGCGTCCAGCGCGTGGTCCGGATCCTGGAGATCATCACCGAGGATGAACTCAGGCGCCTGCAGCCTGCGCCTGCGCAGCCGCCAGCCAAGTGAGGCGCGCTGCTGGCGGCCGGCGCGGGGGCCGTGGCGGTCTGCCGGTCAGCGCAGACGCCTGATCAGGCTGGAGGTGTCCTGGCGGCTGCCGCCCATGGCCTGCACGTCGGCGTAGAACTGGTCCACCAGCGCGGTGACCGGCAGCCGCGCGCCGTTGCGCCTGGCCTCCTCGAGGACCAGCCCGAGGTCCTTGCGCATCCAGTCCACCGCGAACCCGAAGTCGAAGCGGTCCTGGACCATGGTCTTGCCCCGGTTGTCGAGCTGCCAGCTCTGGGCGGCGCCCTTGCCGATGACGTCCAGCACCAGGGGCATGTCCAGTCCGGCCTTCTGTCCGAAGGCAATCGCTTCGGACAGCCCCTGCACCAGGCCGGCGATGCAGATCTGGTTCACCATCTTGGTCAACTGGCCGGCGCCGCTGGCACCCATAAGGGTGAAGGCACGTGAGAATGCCATGGCCACCGGGCGCACGGCTTCGAACACGGGCTCGTCGCCGCCGCACATCACGGTCAGCAGGCCATTCTGTGCGCCCGCCTGTCCGCCCGAAACCGGGGCATCGATGAAGGCAAGCCCCATGGCCTTGGCTGTTCCGTAGAGTTCGCGGGCAACATCGGCCGAGGCGGTGGTGTGGTCGACGAACACGGCGCCCTCGTGCATGCCGGCGAAAGCACCATCGGGCCCGAGTGTGACCGATCGCAGGTCCTCGTCGTTGCCGACACAGCAGAAGACGGTGTCTGCGCCCATGACTGCCTCGCGCGGTGTGGCCTTCGCGCTGCCGCCGAACTCCGCCGTCCAGGCCTCGCCCTTGGCCGCAGTGCGGTTGTACACGGTCACCGCATGCCCGGCCCTGGCCAGGTGTCCCGCCATGGGATAGCCCATGACGCCCAGGCCGAGGAAGGCCACTTTTTTCGGCGCGACGGGTTCGTAGGTTCTGGTGGCGATGCTGCTCATGAGACGGGTTCTGCGGGTGGGGTCAGACGATCGTGAGGTGCTCCGTGCCGGCGGTCAGGTCCTGGGTGCGGGCACGCTGGCTGTTGAGCTTGATCTGGAGCCTCAGGTCGTTGAGCGAGTCGGCATTGCGCAGCGCATCCTCGAAGCTGATGATGTTGGCCTCGAAGGCGTTGAAGAGGGACTGGTCGAAAGTCTGCATGCCGATGTTGGTGCTCTTCTTCATGATCTCCTTGATCTCGGCGACTTCGCCCTTGAAGATCAGATCCGAGATGAGCGGCGAGTTGAGCATGATCTCCACCGCCGCATGGCGCCCCTTGTTGTCCTGCCGCGGCACCAGGCGCTGCGAGATCAGGGCGCGCAGGTTCAGCGACAGGTCCATCAGCAACTGGGCACGCCGCTCTTCCGGGAAGAAGTTGATGATCCGGTCCAGGGCCTGGTTGGCGCTGTTGGCGTGCAGGGTGGCCAGGCACAGGTGGCCGGTCTCCGAGAACTGGATGGCGTACTCCATGGTCTCGCGGTCCCGGATCTCGCCCATCAGGATCACGTCCGGCGCCTGGCGCAGCGAGTTCTTGAGCGCGGCCTCCCAGTTGTCGGTGTCCAGGCCGACCTCGCGCTGGGTCACCACGCAGTTCTTGTGCGGATGCACGAACTCGATGGGGTCCTCGACCGTGATGATGTGGCCGAAGGTGTTTTCGTTGCGCCAGTCCACCATGGCCGCCAGCGAGGTGGACTTCCCGGAGCCGGTGGCACCGACCAGGATGCACAGGCCGCGCTTGGACAGGGCCACATCCTTCATGACCTGGGGCAGGCCCAGCGAGTCGATGGTGGGCAGGGTGGCCGGGATGGTGCGCAGCACCATGCCGATCTTGCCCTGCTGGATGAAGGCGCTGACACGGAAGCGGCCGATGCCCGGGGGCGAGATGGCGAAGTTGCACTCCTTGGTCCGTTCGAAGTCCGCCGCCTGCTTGTCGTTCATGATGGCGCGGGCCAGCGCCAGCGTGTGGGTGGCGTTGAGCGGCTGGGGCGAGACCTTGACGATGCGGCCGTCCACCTTGATGGCGGGAGGGAAGTCGGCGGTGATGAACAGGTCGCTGCCGCTGCGGCTGAGCATCAGCCTCAGCAGGTCGTTGATGAACTTCGATGCCTGGTCGCGTTCCATTGAGCAGTTTCCTTCAGTTCAGCAGCAGACATGGCCGAGCCGCCGGGCCGTCCCGAGCCGGGCCAACCCGCCCGGCAGGCAGCGACTGGCGCGGCGGTGGCGCGTGTGAAATGCCATGCTCAGCCGGGGAAGTTTTCGGGAATCTTGGCCTTGCTGCGGGCTTCTGCAGCGCTGATCACGTTGCGCTTGACCAGGTCGGCCAGGTTCTGGTCCAGCGTCTGCATGCCGACGTTGTTGCCGGTCTGGATCGCCGAGTACATCTGGGCCACCTTGGCTTCCCGGATCAGGTTGCGGATGGCGCTGGTGCCGATCATGATCTCGTGCGCCGCCACCCGGCCGCTGCCGTCCTTGAGCTTGCACAGCGTCTGCGAGATGACGGCAACCAGCGATTCGGACAGCATGGCGCGCACCATGTCCTTCTCTTCGGCCGGGAACACGTCGATGATCCGGTCGATGGTCTTGGCGGCGCTGCTGGTGTGCAGGGTGCCGAAAACCAGGTGGCCGGTCTCGGCGGCCGTCATGGCCAGCCGGATGGTCTCCAGGTCGCGCATCTCGCCCACCAGGATGGCATCCGGGTCCTCACGCAGGGCCGAGCGCAGGGCATTGGCAAAGCTCAGCGTGTGAGGTCCGACCTCGCGCTGGTTGACCAGGCATTTCTTGGATTCGTGCACGAACTCGACCGGGTCCTCGATGGTCAGGATGTGGCCGTACTCGGACTCGTTGAGGTGGTTGACCATGCCGGCGAGCGTGGTCGACTTGCCCGAACCGGTGGGGCCGGTGACCAGGACGAGGCCGCGCGGCCGCAGCGCCAGATCGGCGAAGATCCTGGGGGCATTGAGCTGCTCCAGGGTCAGGATCTTGCTGGGAATCGTGCGGAAGACGGCGCCAGCGCCGCGGTTCTGGTTGAAGGCGTTGACGCGAAAGCGCGACAGGCCCTCGATCTCGAACGAGAAGTCCACCTCCAGGAACTCCTCGTAATGCTTGCGCTGCGCATCGTTCATGATGTCGTAGACCATGGCATGGACGGTCTTGTGGTCCAGCGGCTCGACATTGATGCGTCGCACATCCCCGTGCACCCGTATCATGGGCGGCAGGCCCGCAGAGAGGTGGAGGTCCGAGGCCTTGTTCTTGACGCTGAAGGCGAGCAGTTGGGTGATGTCCATCCCGTGGTTCCGTGCGCGGTAGCTGTGACAGACTGATTATGACGACGATTCAAGCCAATCTCCAGTTGGTGCATGACCGCATGGCGCGTGCCTGCGACCGCTCAGGTCGTGACGTGAACGAGATCACGCTGCTGGCGGTGTCCAAGACCTTCGGGCCGCAGATGGTGGTCGAGGCCGTGGCGGCGGGCCAGACAGCCTTCGGCGAGAACTACGTGCAGGAAGGGGTGGACAAGGCGCTGGCGGTGCGGGAGCTGCTGCCGCCCGGCGCGTCGCCGCCGGTGTGGCATTGCATCGGACCCCTGCAGAGCAACAAGACGCGCCTGGTGGCCAGCCACTTCGACTGGGTGCAGTCGGTGGACCGTCTGAAGATCGCCCAGCGACTGGGCGAGCAGCGCCCTGCCGGGCTGGCGCCGCTGCAGGTCTGCCTGCAGGTCAACGTGGACGGCGGGCCCAGCAAGTCCGGTGTCGCACCGGCTGACCTGCCCGCCCTGGCGGATGCCGTGGCCGCCTTGCCCGGGCTTCGGCTGCGCGGCCTGATGAGCATTCCCGATCCGGTCGAGGGTTTCGAGGCGCAGCGCGCCCTGTTCCTGCGGGTGCGCGACCTGTTCGAGGCCCTGCGGGCCCGCGGACATGCGCTGGACACGCTGTCGATGGGCATGAGCGAGGACCTGGAGGCCGCCATTGCGGCCGGCGCGACCCTGGTGCGCGTGGGCCGCGCGATTTTCGGCAGCCGCCGGTGAGGCCGGCTGCAGCGGCCCCGGCCGGTTTCAGCGGGCGGGTCTGATGGCGCCGCAGTCGGCCGACAGCCATTTGCCCTGGCCGTCGAGATTCATCGACTCGGTCCGGCCGTTGCGCACCGTCTTCATCACCATCTGCATGGTGTAGCCGGTGTCGCCCTGGAAGGTGTAGGTGCCCTCGCCCGAAGAGGGCGGGTTCCTGCATTCGAAACGCACCTTCATGCTGTTGCCGCTGCGCGAGACCACCTGGGTGGTGCAGTCGCCTTCCGTCTGCCGGGGCATCTCCTGGCGTGCCGCCATCTCGGGTGTGATGCACACCCGCATGCCCATGGCACCGCCGGCACCGGCCCTGGGCAGCGAGACCCCCTGCCTGGCCATCATCTCTTCCATCATCTTGCGCTGCTCGGGTGGCATGGCCGCCATCTGCTGCTGCATCTGGGCCATGGCCGAGTCCATGGCGTCGTTGCCCGTGACCCGGTGGGTGACCTCCCAGAGGCCGGGCCGGGTGGTCTGGGCCAGGGCGGTGCCCGATGACAGGGCCACCAGGGCCAGGGTGAGCAGGCGAAGGTGCGCAGACATGGCGGTTCCTCTCTGTGGCATGTGGACTGCATCATTCTGCGCCCGGTGCGGGCGACTGAACACCCCAGGGCGGAGGATTCACAGCGCCAGCCGCGAGCTGTTCTTGACTTCTTCCATGACGGCGTAGGTGCGTGTCTCGCGCACCCCGGGGAGTTGCCACAGCACACTGCCTGCAAACTCGCGGTAGGCGGCCATGTCGGCCATCCGCGTCTTGAGCAGGTAGTCGAAACCGCCGGCGACCATGTGGCACTCCATGATCTCGTCGCGCACCTGCACCGCCGCCTTGAACTGGTCGAACACGTTGGGTGTGGTGCGGTCCAGCAGCACCTCCACGAACACCAGCATCCCGCGCCCGAGCCTCAGGGGGTTCAGCCGCGCCTCGTAGCCAAGGATGTAGCCCTCGCGCTGCAGGCGCTGGGTGCGCGCCAGCACCGCCGTCGGCGAGAGTGCCACCGCCTCGGCCAGCTTGAGGTTGGACATGCGGCCGTCGGCCTGCAGCACCTTGAGGATGCGCAGGTCGATGCGGTCGAGCGTGTGGCCGTTTTCGGTCATGTCTGGTGAATTATCCGGCAATGAGCTGATGAATCAGCGAAAAATTCTGCTTGGAAGGCTGCAGACTCCCGAATTCTCTGTCCCACCCGCCAGCCGGAGTCCGTCATGCCCCGCTCCAACGATCGATTGCCCTTTCCTTACCGGCCCGAAGCCGAGGTCCTTGCCCGTGGCCTGGCGGCCCTGGAGGGGGCGCTGGACTGGAATGCCGCTGCGCAGGTCGCCACGCCCTGGATCCGCGCCGTGCGGCAGAACCCGCCGCCCTTCTGGGCCATGGAGAGCCTGCTCAAGGAGTATCCGATCTCGAGTGCCGAAGGCCTGGCGCTGATGCGCCTGGCCGAGGCGCTGCTGCGCGTGCCCGATGCCGAGACGGCGGTTGCCCTCACCGCCGACCAGCTGGGTCGTGCCGATTTCGGGGCGGCTGCCGACTCGGCCCTGGCCCGGCTCTCGTCCTCGGCGATCGCGATGTCCAGGCATTTCCTGCCCGAATCGGGGCAACAGCCGGGCCTGATGGCCAGGCTGGGCGCGCGCACGGTCGTGGCTGCCACGCTGCGCGCGGTGCAGCTGCTGGGCCGGCAGTTCGTGCTCGGACAGGACATTGCCGAGGGTCTGAAGGAAGCCGAGTCGGCCCGCAGAAGGCAACCCGGGCTGCGCTTGAGCTTCGACATGCTGGGCGAGGGGGCGCGCACCGACGAAGACGCCCTGCGCTACCTGGCCAGCTACCGCAGCGCCATCACGGCCATCGCCGTGGCATCCGATCCGTCGCTTCATCCGTCCCGGAATGACGGCATCTCGATCAAGCTCAGCGCCCTGCACCCCCGATACGAGGATGCGCAGCACGGGCGCGTGATGGCCGAGCTGGTCCCGCGCGTCTGGGGCCTTTGCGAAGCGGCCGCAGATGCCAACATCAACCTGACCATCGACGCCGAGGAGGTGGATCGGCTCGAACTCTCGCTCGAAGTCTTCGAGGCGCTCGTGCGGCGGGTGGCCGAGCACTGTCCGCGCTGGGAGGGGCTGGGCCTGGCGATGCAGGCCTATCAGACCCGCGCCCTGGAGCTGGTCGCGCACGTCGCTTCACTCGCCCGTCAGAACGGCGTGCGCCTGATGTGCCGCCTGGTCAAGGGCGCCTACTGGGACACCGAGATCAAGCGGGCGCAGGAGCTCGGCCTGCCGGCCTATCCGGTGTTCACCCACAAGCACCACACCGACGTCAGCTACCTGGCCTGTGCCAAGGCCCTGCTGGAAGCGCCGGATGCCATCTTTCCCCAGTTCGCCACCCACAACGCGGGGACCATCGCCGCGATCCTCCAGATGGCGGCGCGAACGGCTGCCGCCGGCGCCGACCCGCAGCTCGGGGCGCTCCCGTCGGGGCGCAGACAGCCCGGTTTCGAACTGCAGCGCCTGCACGGCATGGGGGAGGGTGTGTACAGGGAGGTGCTGAAGAACCCGCAGGTCAGCTGTCGCGTGTACGCCCCGGTGGGGGAGCACCGCGACCTGCTGGCCTATCTGGTGCGGCGCCTGCTGGAGAACGGCGCCAACTCCTCTTTTGTGCACCAGCTGGCCGACGAGTCGGTGGGAGTGGACGAGTTGCTGGTCTCCCCGTTGCGGCTGGAACGCGAGGGCTCGCTGCCCTTGCCGTCCGATCTCTACGGTCCGCAGCGGCGCAACAGCGCGGGCCGCGACCTGGCGGTCGTGGCCTGGCGGGACGAACTGCTGTCGGCGCACGCTGCCTGCGCCGTCCCCCCGGTTGCGCCGGCGCGAGCCGAGCAGGTCCCGGCCGCCGTGGCCCGTGCCGTCGATGCCTTCCATGCCTGGAACGGCACGCCGGTGGCGCAGCGGGCAGCGGTCATGCGCCTGGCGGCCGATGCCTGCGAGCAGGCCCTGCCGCGCCTGTGCGCGCTGATGGTCAAAGAGGCACACAAGGGCTGGAACGATGCCGTGGCCGAGGTGCGCGAGGCGGTGGATTTCCTGCGCTATTACGCGAGCGAGGCCGAGCGCGTCATGACCCCGCAGTCCCTGCCGGGACCGACGGGCGAGAGCAACACCCTGCGGCTGGAGGGTCGGGGTGCCTGGGTCTGCATCAGCCCGTGGAACTTCCCGCTGGCCATCTTCACCGGCCAGGTGGCCGCGGCGCTGGTGACGGGCAACACGGTGCTGGCCAAGCCAGCCGAGCAGACACCGGCGGTGGCGCAGGAGGCGGTCAGGCTGCTGCACGCCGCCGGTGTGCCGCGCGATGCGCTGCAGCTGCTGAACGGTCCGGGCGAAACCATCGGTGCGGCCCTGGTGGCGGCGCCGGATGTGGCCGGGGTCGCCTTCACGGGCTCGACCCAGGTGGCCAGGCTCATCCACCGGTCGCTGGCGGCCAGGGACGGCCCCATCGTGCCCCTGATCGCCGAAACCGGCGGCATCAATGCCATGGTGGTCGACAGCACGGCGCTGCCCGAGCAGGTGACCGACGCGGTGGTGCAAAGCGCCTTTCGCAGCGCGGGCCAGCGGTGCTCGGCGCTGCGGCTTCTGTGCGTGCACGAGGCGGTGGCCGACAGGGTGATCGCGATGATCCGGGGTGCGGCGCGGGAACTGGTCGCGGGCGACCCCTCCCATCTGTCCACCGATCTGGGGCCGGTCATCGACACCGAGGCCTGCGAGACCATCCGGCGCCATCTGGCGGTCCTGCGTGACAGCGCGACGGACCTGCTGCCCGGGGAGACGGCCGGCCAGTCCGTGCACAACCTGATTGCGCCCCGGATGTTCGAGGTGGACAGCATTTCCCGTGTCACCCAGGAGATCTTCGGCCCGGTGCTGCAGGTTGTTCGCTGGCGCGGCGACCCGATGGACGTCATCCGCCAGGTCAATGCCCTGGGTTACGGACTGACGCTGGGCCTGCAGACCCGCATCGACAGCCGTGCCCAGGCGCTGGCCGGGGCCGCCCGGACCGGCAACGTGTATGTCAACCGCAACATGATCGGGGCCGTGGTGGGGGTCCAGCCCTTCGGTGGCGAGGGGCTGTCGGGCACCGGCCCCAAAGCCGGGGGGCCGCACTACCTGCCGCGCTTTTGCGCCGAGAGGACGCTGACCATCAACACCACCGCGGCCGGTGGCAACGTGGCCCTGTTGGCCGGGGCCTGAAGCGGACCGCTGCACAGGGCGGCAACCGGCCTGTGCGGACCCGGTGCAACCGGCGTACAGTGCGGTGCATCACAACCGCCAGGCACACTTCATGGTCCAGACGCCCGACGACAACGCCCGCCAGATCCAGCAATGGCTGGATGACCACCGCATCACGGAGATCGAATGCCTGGTGCCCGACATGGCCGGACAGGCCAGGGGCAAGGTGGTCCCCCGCCACAAGTACGACCCCCGGGTCGGGCTGAGGCTGCCCGAGGCGGTGCTGACCATGACGGTCACGGGCGACTACCCCGAGAAGGACTTCACCTCGGTGGCCGACGGTGACATGGTGCTGCTGCCGGATGCGAGCACCCTGCGTCCGGTGCCCTGGGCCAAGGAGCCGACCGCGCAGATCATCCACCACTGCCGCCGGTTCGACGGCAGCGAGATGCCGCTGTCGCCGCGCAACGTCCTCAAGCGCATCATCGGTCTCTACGAGGCCGAGGGCTGGCAGCCCGTGGTGGCGCCCGAGATGGAGTTCTACCTGGTGCAGGTGGAGCCCGACGAGGACATTCCGCTCAAGCCGCCTGTCGGCCGAACCCGCCGCACCGAGGCGGGCATGCAGAGTTTCTCGCTCGACTCGATCAACGAGTACGACGACATCTTCGATGTCATGTATGACTGGTGCGAAGCCCAGGGCATCCAGCTGGACACCCTGATCCATGAGATGGGAACCGCCCAGATGGAGATCAACCTGGACCATGGCGACCCGCTGGACCTGGCGGACCAGGCCTTCCTGTTCAAGCGCACCATCCGTGAGGTCGCGATCCGGCACCAGATGTACGCCACCTTCATGGCCAAGCCCATGCAGGGCCAGCCCGGCAGCGCGATGCACATGCACCACAGCGTGGTCAGCAAGGCCACCGGACAGAACATCTTCAGCCGGGAGGATGGCGAGCCGACCGATGCCTTCCACCACTTCATCGGCGGCCTGCAGGCCTTCCTGCCGGCGGCCACCGCCTTCTTCGCACCCTACGTCAACTCCTACCGGCGCCTCTCGCGCTACACATCGGCGCCGATCAACCTGAGCTGGGGTTACGACAACCGCACCTGTGGCCTTCGGGTGCCGCACTCCGGACCACAGGCCCGCCGGGTCGAGAACCGCCTGGCCGGGGTCGATGTCAACCCCTACCTGGCGATTGCGGCCAGCCTGGCCTGCGGATACCTGGGCATCAAGCAGGGCATCCGGCCTTCCGAGCCCCTGGTGGGCAGCGCCTACGAACAGCCGCACCAGCTGCCCCGCCACCTGGACATGGCGGTCGAGAAGCTGATGTCCTGCGAACCCCTGGTGCAGGTGTTCGGCGAGCACTTCATCCAGACCTACAGCGCCATCAAGGAAGCCGAGTACAGCGAATATTTCGATGTCGTCAGCCCGTGGGAGCGGCGCTTCCTGCTGCTCAATGTGTGAGCAGACCGGCTGCGGTGCTGCACCGGTTCAGGCACTGCCGAGCACCATCATGCCCGAGGCCGGGTTGTTCAGGAAACCGTCGAGCGTCTCGATGGGCAGTGGCGGTGCGAACAGGTACCCCTGGAACTGGTCGCATCCCTGGTAGGCCAGGAAATCGCGCTGCTCCTGCGTCTCGACGCCTTCGGCCACCACCTGCAGGCCCAGGCTCTGGGCCAGTGCGATGATGGCCCGTGAAATGGCGGCGTCGTGCGGATCGGTGAGCACATCCGCCACGAACCCCTTGTCGATCTTCAGTTCGTCCAGGGGCAACTGCTTGAGGTAGGAGAGAGAGGAGTAGCCGACGCCGAAGTCGTCCAGCGCCAGACGCACACCCAGCTTCTTGAGGCGGTGCATCTTCTGGATCGCCACCTCCATGCGTTCGGCCAGAAGGCTTTCTGTCAGTTCCAGCTTGAGCTTGTGGGGGCGCACCCCGTTGCGCTGTATCGCGTCGATGACCATGTCGACGAATTCGGGGTGCTTGAACTGGTGCACGCTGACATTGACGGCCACGCTCAGGCTGGATGTCTGGGGCCAGTCGGCCCAGACCGACAGCTGCTGGCATGCCGTTTCGATCACCCAGCGTCCCAGCGGGAGGATCAGGCCGGTGTCTTCCGCCACGGGGATGAAGCTGCCCGGCGGAACCAGGCCGCGGGTGGGGTGCCTCCACCGGACCAGGGCTTCCACGCCCGTGATCACGCCCTGCCGGTCCACCTGGGGCTGGTAGTGAAGGACGAACTGGTGCTCCTGCAGCCCGGTTCGCAGCTCGGCACTGATGCTGGCGTTGGCACTGACCGCCGCCTGCATCGCCGGATCGAAGAAGCAGACCGTGTTGCGTCCCTGGTTCTTGGCCTGGTACATGGCGAGGTCGGCCTGCTTGAGCAGTTCGCTGACCTGCACGTTCAGGCCGACGAAGGACGTGACCCCGATACTGGGTGTGGCGAAGTGCTGGTGGTTGTCGATCAGGAAGGGCTCGCGAAGGACGTTGAGCACCTTCTCGGCCAGCACCCGTGCCTTGAAGGCGGCGGCCGACGGGTCCGTGCTCAGGTCGTCGACCATCACCACGAATTCGTCACCACCGAGCCGCGCCACGGTGTCCGTCTTGCGCACACTCTGCATCAGCCGGGTCGCCACCTTCTGCAGCAGCTCGTCGCCCACGTGGTGCCCCAGCGTGTCGTTGAGGATCTTGAAGTTGTCCAGGTCGATGAACATCAGGGCGCCGTGCTGCCCGCTGCGCTCGCTCTGCCCCAGCGCCCGCTGCAGGCGCTCGATCAGCAACTGGCGGTTGGGCAGGTCGGTCAAGGGGTCGTACAGCGCCATGTGGCGGATCATGTCCTCGGCCGCCTTGCGCTGCGTGATGTCGCGTCCCACGGCCACCCAGTGGGAGAAGTCCCCGGTCTCGGCCTGCACGCCGACAAGCTCCAGTTCGACCCAGAACATGGTGCCGTTCTTGCGGTGCATGAGCAGCTCCGTGCGCGCCTGCCGGCGTGGCGCGTGCTCCGACCCGAGCTCGCGCAGGCGCTCCAGTGCCGGTGCCAGGTCGAGCAGCATCCGGGGCGCCTGCCCCAGAACCTCGTCGCGACCATAGCCCGTGTGCCGCTCGAAGGCATCGTTGACGAAAACGATCGATGCATCCCGCACGTCGGCATGGCGTATCTCGGCAATGAGCACGATGTCGTTCAGGCGCGCCACGCTGGTTTCCAGCAGCATCAGCTGCTCCTGTGAACGCCTGCGTTCGCTCACATCCCGGAAATAAACGGCCAGTCCCTCGGCATACGGATAGGCGCGGACCTCGAGCCACTTGCCGAGGGAAGGAAAGTGGTGCTCCCGCTCGACGCGCCGGTTCGTGCCCAGCGCGGCTTCCATCTGTTCACGCAGCCGCCCTTGCAGCGACGGCCCCAGGCCCTCCCAGATGTGCTGGCCGAGCAGGTCCGCCGTGCTCCTTTGCAGCAGCCGCTCGCTTTCCTGGTTCAGGTAGGTGAAGCGCGCCTCCCGGTCCAGTGTCACGAAGGCCTCGGTGATGCTGGCCAGCGTGGTGGTCAGGCGCATCGCCAGGCGCAGCGTTTCCTGTTGCGCCTGCTTCTGTGCCGAGATGTCCTGCACCGCTCCCTGGATGCGGACGATGCGCCCCTGCCCGTCCATCACGGCGGCACCGACGGCCCTGACCCACTTGGTGCCGCCATCGGGCGTCAGCACCTGCAATTCCACGTCGAAATCCTGCCCCTGTTTTGCGCAGCGCTCGAGCCGGCGCCTCACCCCGGCGCGCCATTCGGCTGCGCAGCAGGCGATCAGGGCATCGGGAGAGCCGAGGGCCTCGGGACCGCTTGCGCCGAGGATGCCGGCGCATTCGGCAGACACGCGCATGGGACCATCAGGCATCTGGAACGACCAGCTGCCCACGCCCACCGTGTGCTCGATCAGGGCCAGGCGGCTCTCGGTCTCCTGAAGGTCGAGGCCATGGTGGCCGGCATCGGCCTGCGCCGCGTCTCCATTCGGACTGGCCAGAAGATCGCCTGGTCCGGCGGACGGTTCGGGCATGGTTGCGTGTTGGGTGGGGGTGGTCATCCGGTATCCGGTCGCAGGGGGCTGGTCACGTCATCATGACATCGCGGGCGGCGGTCAGGTCACTCGGGCCGGGGACATCGGACGCCCTCGGAGGGGGATTTGTAACAACAGATTCACAGGGGCGCAGCAGAATGAATGACTTTTTCCGATTTTTGGGGCTCGGGCCGTGAGATATTCCCCGCAAAAGAAGTAACAGAAGCCGCTACATTTTGTATCTGCAGAGATAAGATAGTCCACATGCCAGCCCTTCGCTGGCACGCCAGACCGGCGGCGGCACATGTCCGTTGACCGGTCCCATCCTGGGAGCCGACATTGAGTGCACTTGCCGAACTGAAGGGACACAGCGATGTGTCCAGCCTGAAGTCTGCCTTGCACCAGCTTTGCAGCGAATTCGGCCGCATCACGCGGCTGGACATTCTCACGGCCATGCACGAAGGCAACCGGCAGGCCATCTGCTTCCTGCGCATGGAGCGGCCCGAGCAGGAGCAGCAGCTGATGAAGACCCTGGGTGTGGGCCGTTTCGGGGGCGAGGTGGTGTTCGTGCTCAACCTGGGCGTGCCCGAAAGCGCCTACGCAGGGCCATCTTCCCAGTGGGCCGACTCCAACCTATACGACTGAAGCGGTTCCTCATCGGCTGTGCGCCACCGTCCTGTCCCCTGATTGACGCGGTGCGCAGGTGACCGCCTCCGACAATGGAAGCATGGAAGAAGTCCGTGCTCCCATGCAGTCGCAGGTCGTGCAGTGTCTGGTCCGTGCCGGCGAAGCGGTGCGCCGGGACCAGGTGCTGCTGGTCCTGGAGGCCATGAAGATGGAGCACGAACTGCGGGCCACGGCCGATGCGACGGTGCGGGACTGTCTGGCGGCCGACGGCGACCGGGTCGAGGCGGACCAGGTCCTGCTGCGGCTGGAGCCCGGTCCCGCCAGCCCGGAGGACGGGCACCCGGCCCCCGGGGAGGGGCGGGACGGACAGGAGCCGGCGCTGCGGGACGACCTGCGGCGCCTGCAGGCCCGGTGGGCGTTGACCCTGGACAGCGCACGCCCGCAGGCCATGGCCCGCCGCCACGCAGCGGGCATGCGCAGTGCCCGCGAGAACATCGCGGACCTCTGCGACGAGGGCAGCTTCATCGAGTACGGTGCGCTGGCGGTTGCGGCGCAGAGCCAGCGCCGCAGCGAGCAGGAACTGCTTGCCCAGACACCGGCCGACGGCATGGTCACCGGCATCGGGTCGGTGGATGGGATGCAGTGGGGCGAGGCGGCCAGCCGCACCGTGGTCATGGCCTACGACGCCACCGTGCTGGCCGGAACGCAGGGCGCCAGAAACCACCAGAAGACCGACCGGCTGCTCGGCATCGCCCTGGCCCAGCGCCTGCCGGTGGTTCTCTTTGCCGAGGGCGGAGGCGGGCGTCCGGGCGACACCGACGTGCCCGTCGTCGCCGGGCTGCATGTGCCCACCTTTGCGGCCATGGCCCGCCTCTCGGGTCAGGTGCCGCTGGTGGGTGTGGCGGCCGGCCGCTGCTTTGCCGGCAATGCGGCCCTGCTGGGCTGCTGCGACGTGATCATTGCAACGGCGAACAGCAACATCGGACTCGGCGGGCCGGCCATGATCGAAGGTGGGGGCTTGGGTGTCTACCGGCCCGAAGAGGTGGGTCCCAGCGACGTGCAGTCGGCCAACGGGGTCATCGATGTGCTGGTGCCCGACGAGGCCGCTGCGGTGGCGGTGGTGCGCCAGTACCTCGGCTATTTCCGGGGGCGGCTGCCGGGCGGGCAGGCGCCCGAGGTCCGCCGGCTGCGCGACGCCGTGCCGGAGAACCGGGTTCGCAGCTACGACAGCCGACAGGTGATGGAGGGGGTTGCTGACGTCGGCAGCCTGCTCATGCTGCGCAGCGGGTTCGGGCAAGGCATCCACACCGCGCTGGCGCGTATCGATGGCCGGCCGGTCGGGATGATGGCCAGCAATCCCGGGCACCTGGGTGGCGCCATCGACGCGCCGGCAGCCGACAAGGCAGCCCGTTTCCTGCAGCTTTGCGATGCGCACGGATTGCCTGTGGTCAGTCTGGTCGACACGCCGGGATTCATGGTGGGGCCGGCTTCGGAGGCCCAGGCCCATGTGCGCCATGCCAGCCGCCTGTTCGTGGTCGCCGCCTCGATGCGTGTTCCCGTGTTCACCGTTGTCCTGCGCAAGGGCTACGGCCTGGGGGCCATGGGCATGGCCGCCGGCGGGTTCCACGCCACGTCGTTCACCATCGCCTGGCCCTCGGCCGAGTTTGGCGCCATGGGACTGGAAGGGGCTGTCCGCCTCGGCTTTCGCAAGGAACTGGAGGCATTGCCGGAAGGTTCGGCCAGGCAGGCGCGCTTTGACGAACTGCTGCGCCAGCATGTCGAGAAAGGCTCGGCCGAGCGCATGGCCGCCTGCCTGGAGATCGATGCCGTGATCGACCCGGCCCAGACGCGGGACTGGCTGGTGCGCGGGCTTCAGGCCTGTCCCGAGCCGTCCGTGCTGGCCTCGCGCCGGTTCATCGATCCGTGGTGAGGCCGGGCGCCCGCCTCAGATCAGGTCGCCGAACTGCGTGCTGCGGGTGCCCGCACCGGGGGACTGGGGCGCGGTCTGGTTGATGTTGATCCAGAACTCGCACACGTGCTTCATGGCATTGAGGAATTGCGAGAACTCGGTCGGTTTGGCGATGTAGGCATTGGTGCCCGCATCGTAGGCCCGCTGCAGGTCGCTCGGTTCTGTCGAGGAGGTCAGCACCACCACCGGGATGTTGTGCAACTGTTCCGAGCCCTTGATCTCCTTGAGCACGCCAATGCCGTCGAGCAGGGGCATCTTCAGGTCCAGCAGCACCAGGATCGGGTTGCCGCCCGGCCTGTCGGTGAACGCATCGCGGCGGTACAGGTAGTCCAGTGCCTGCATGCCGTCGGAGACATGGGTCACGCGACTGTCCAGTCCGTAGCGGGCCAGTGCCAGGCGGGTCAGCTCCGCATCGTCGGGGTTGTCCTCGACCAGGAGAATGGTGTCAACGTTCTTGTTCATGATTCAAGCAGGGAGGGCATCGAGTCCCGCGCCAGTTCGGGGCCTGCCGCGCCGTCAAATGGCAGCGAGAAGTAAAAGACGCTGCCTTCCCCCGGACGGCTGTCTGCCCAGATGCTCCCCCCGTGCCTCTCCAGTATGCGGCGTGTCAGCGCCAGTCCGATTCCTGTCCCCTCGAATTCCGAAGCCCGATGCAGGCGCTGGAAAACGCCGAACAGCTTGCCCGCGTATTTTGTATCAAAACCCACACCGTTGTCACGGACATGGAAGGTGTAGCCTTCGGCCGGGTCCATGCTCCACCCGACCTCGATCCGGGCCCGCTCGCGCGGACGCGTGTACTTGAAGGCATTGCCCAGCAGGTTGGCCCACACCTCGCGCAGCAGCAGGGCGTCGCCGGGCACCACCGGCAGGTCGGACGGCACCACCCAGTCCACCACCCGGCCCTGCGTGTCATGGTCGAGCTGGCCGACCACCGCGCGCACGAGCTGGCCGAAGTCGACCGGTGCCACGTTGACGGCCGCCCTGCCCAGGCGCGAGAAGGCCAGCAGGCCGTCGATGAGCTGGCTCATGTGGCGGGCCGAGTTCGAGATGGTGCCCAGGTATTTCTGGCCGGTCTCGTCGAGCTTGTCCTCGAGGTGCTCCTCCAGCAGGCTGACGAAACTCGAGATGTGGCGCAGCGGCGAACGGAGGTCGTGCGAGACGGAGTAGGAGAAGGACTCCAGGTCCTTGTTGGCCGCCAGCAGCTGTTCGGTCCGCTCGGCGACGCGGTTCTCCAGTTCCTCGTTGATGTTGTGCAGCAGGTCATCGAGCCGCTTGGCGTCCGTCATGTCGCGGGTGATGCGGGCGTAGCCCAGCAGCCGGCCGTCGTCGTCCCTGAGGGCGATGAGCACCGAATGGGCCCAGTAGCGGGAGCCGTCCTTGCGTGTCAGCCAGCCGGTGACCTCATGCTGTCCCTTCGAGGCGGCCAGGCGCAGCATCTGGTTCGCCTCGTCATGGCCGTGCTCCGGACGGCCCGGCTCCAGCAGCAGACCCAGGTGCCGGCCCAGCATCTGGCTGGGCGTGTAGCCTTCCATCCGCTGGGCGCTGTCGGTCCAGTCGGTGATGCAGCCCTCGGCATCGAGGAAGAACATGCTGTACTCGCGCAGGTTGTCGACCATGAGCCGGAAGCGCTGCTCGCTCTCCAGGAGTTCGGCCGACCGCTCGCGGACCAGCCGCTCCAGTTCCTCGTTGAGCCCGCTGACCCGCTCCTCGACCCGCTTGCGTTCGGTGATGTCGATGATCTGGACGAAAAGCCCGACCACCCTGTCGTCCAGACGATCCGGCAGATAGGCCGCGCTGACGTAAATGGGCGAGCCGTCCGCCCTGCGTCGCCAGGCTTCGAAGTGCTGCGCTTCGCCAGCCAGTGCGCGCTGCATGCGCGGCGCAATGTCCGACCAGACGTCCGGGGGAACACATTCGCTCACATGCCGGCCGATCGCTGCCTGCGGGTCGATGCCGTAGACGCGCTGGTGCTCGGCATTGGCGAAACGGAAACGCAGCATCGGGTCGATGTAGGCAATCAGGCCCGGCACATGGTCCGTGATGGCCTGCAGGAAACGCTGGTTGTCGCGCAAGGCCAGCTCGGCCGCCTTGCGCTGGGTGATGTCGACCACCGTGGTGTTGCTGCGCAGGTAGCGGCCCTGTGCATCGCGCACCGCCGTCGATGACAGCAGCACGTCGATGACGGAGCCGTCGCGCCGGCGCAGGTTGTACTCGACCGCCTCCACAAAGCCGTCGCGCTGCAACTGCTGCATGCGCTCTTCGTAGACGGCCTCGCTTTCGCTGAGCGTGAGCAGGTCCCTGGCGTGCATCTTGCCCACGACCTCGTCGCGCCGGTAGCCCAGCCAGCGAAGCTCGGTGTCGTTGATGTCGAAGAAGACGCCGTTCGCGTCGATGGAGTGGTAGCCGCAGGGCGCCTCGTTGTAGAGCGCCTGAGCCTGCCGCAGGGCTTCCTGCAGGCGGTCGTTGGTGGCGCGCACCTGCAGCTCGCTGGACTTGCGCTCCGTGATGTCGACCAGCTGGATGTACAGCCCCCGAACCTGTCCGTCGCTCAGGTACGGCGTGTACTCGATGCTGGCGTGGAAGGTCCGGCCGTCGGCGAACACCCGCTCGCCCTCGAAGCGCTGGGACTGTCCTTGCAGTGCGGCCTGCAGGCGCGGCCTGGCGCTGTCGTAGTCCTGCGGGCGGGCCAGTTCGCTCAGGTGGAGCCCGATCACCTCGTGTGTCTCGCGACCCAGCCAGCGCGCGTAGCTGGTGTTGGCGAAGCGGCAGATCAGCCCGGTGTCGAAGAAGGCCAGCTGCACCGGCACATGGTCCAGCGTGTGCTGGACAAAGCTGCTCTGGGCGGCCA
>SBFS01000141.1 GCA_006227825.1 Burkholderiales bacterium
GACCGGGAAAGCGAGTACAGCAAGGCCGCGCTCAAGGAGATGATCGAGCGCAAGCGCCGCAACGATTTCGTGCGCAAGCGCGAGTTCGACATGCTGCGCAAGATCCGCAGCCGCGAGGCCTCCTCCGGCTCCGAAGGAGCGGGTGTGCGGCCCTCGTTCTTCCAGAGCTCCCTGCCTTCCAAGCCCGATGACCGCGCGCTGACGCTCAAGAAGATCGACGAGATCGAGGCGCAGATGTCCATGCAGTGGTG
Organism: Burkholderiales bacterium; assembly: GCA_006227825.1. Classification (GTDB taxonomy): domain Bacteria; phylum Pseudomonadota; class Gammaproteobacteria; order Burkholderiales; family Burkholderiaceae_C; genus Hydrogenophaga. The sequence goes on from SBFS01000141.1 coordinate 252, forward strand.
GAAGACCAAGGGGCCGGACTCCCTGGTCAGCACCGGCTCGGGGCTTCATTCGACCGGCGGGACACCCCTGGACAAGAAGCAGGCCCAGGCGCGCGAGAACCCGGCCGAGGCACGCGAGAACGCCCGCCGGCTGCAGCAGTACAACGAAACCGAGCCAGCGCGCCTGAACACCGAATCGTCCAGGCCTCCCCTGCATGTCACGCCCGAGAACGTCCCCACGGTTCCCATGGCGCCCGAGGACAGGCGGGAATGGTCGCCCTCCAAGGAGCGGGAGCTGGCGCCTGTGCCCGAATCCAGGCCGCGTCCGTCGAAGGCCCGGACCGGGCTGATGGCACCGGCCGGCAGCCCGCCGGCGCCGGCCTACAGCGATTCCGGTCCGCCATCCGCATCCTCGTTCTCGGCATCGCACTTCTTTGCCATGGACGTGCAGGAGATCGCCCAGGATCCGGAGGTCGAAGAGGCCGCCATCCGGTTTGCCAATGGTGACGATGCAGGGGCCGAGCAGGGCCTGCTCGAGTGCCTGTCCGAGCAGGGAGGGCGCGTCAATGACATCGAGGACTGGCTGGCGCTGTTCGACCTCTATCGCGCCACGGGCCAGCTCGAAGCCTTCGAGAGCCGGGCGGTCGACTTCGTCAACCGTTTCGACCGGTCGGCCCCCCAGTGGTACGACATGCCGGCCATGGTGGTCCAGCTGGCAGGAAAGAAGTTCAAGCCCAGCGCCAAGCCCGGCCGTGCCGTCTGGGCCGCCGACAGCGAGCTCGATGCCCACGCCGTCGGCACGCTGCAGAACGTGCTGCTCAGGTCCGAACAGCCCTGGGTTCTCGACTGGTCGTCGCTCGAGTCCATCGACCTGAAGGCGGCACGGGCATTGCTGGGCATATTCACGCTCTGGAGCGACCAGGAGGTGGATCTGCGCTGGTACGGCACGCACCAGCTGCGCGAGGTGCTGAAGTCGCTCACCCCGTCCGGGCGCCGGGACGTGGAGCAGATCTGGTGGGAGCTGCGCATGGCGCTGCTGCGCGTGATGAACCGGCCGGACGAGTTCGAGCTGACGGCGCTGGATTTCTGCGTCACCTACGAACTGTCCCCACCGGGCTGGGAGCGGCCCAGCTGCCACTTCCAGGCGCTGTCTGCCGACGGCGCCGAGGAGACCGGCCAGTCGGTGCTGGGCGAGGGCGTGCTCGAGCCGCTGTCGGTGCCGACCGAGCCGGGCGAGTCGGTGATGGACAGCCAGGGGCTCAACCAGCTGGGCCTGGTGGAGCTGTCCGGCGAGATCCGTGGCGACCCCCAGGTGACCCTCGACCGCCTCGAGGAAAGACTCAAGGGGGCCGACGTGATGATCATCTCCTGCCGCAACCTGATCCGGGTGGATTTTTCCGCCGCTGGCACCCTGCTCAACTGGGTGTCGGCCCACCATGCCGAGGGTCGCCTGATCCAGTTCGTCGATGTCAACCGGCTGGTTTCGGCCTTCTTCCACGTCATCGGCATCACCGAGCACGCCAAGGTGGTCTTGCGCAACGATTGAATCGGGGTTCCCCCCGCGCCGCCCGCGACTTCGCTTTCCACGGGGGCGGCACCTGTGGCCCGGCAGGGCCGGTTCCGCGGTGCCCCCCCACGCCGCTCAGGTTCTCCGTCAATGGACTTGAGGTCGACGCTTCCGCCCACACCTGCCTTTGTCTATGGAATCATTTCACGGAACCACCATCGTTTGCGTGCGGCGCCAGACGCCGCACGGAGTCCAGGTTGCCATCGGGGGTGACGGTCAGGTCACGCTGGGTCATGTGGTGGTCAAGGGCACGGCCCGCAAGGTGCGCAAGCTCTACCGCGACCAGGTGCTGGCCGGCTTTGCCGGTGCCACGGCCGATGCGTTCACGCTTTTCGAGCGCTTCGAGTCCAAACTCGAGAAGCACCAGGGACACCTGGTGCGGGCGGCCATCGAGCTGACCCGGGACTGGCGCACCGACCGGGTGCTGCGCCGCCTGGAGGCCATGCTGGCGGTGGCCGACCGCACCGCCAGCCTCATCATCACCGGCAACGGTGACGTGCTCGAGCCCGAGCACGGCATCGTCGCCATCGGTTCGGGGGGCGCCTACGCCCAGGCCGCCGCCAAGGCCCTGGCCGACCACACCGGGCTGAGCGCCGAGCAGATCGTCCGCCAGTCGCTGGCGATTGCCGGCGAACTGTGCATCTACACCAACATGAACCACACCATCGAGACGCTGGACTGAGAGCATGAGTGAAGCACAACGGGTGATTCGGGGAGGGGTGGCATGTCTTCCATGACGCCTCAGGAGATCGTGAGCGAGCTCGATCGCTTCATCGTCGGCCAGACGGCGGCCAAGCGCGCGGTGGCCATCGCGCTGCGCAACCGCTGGCGCCGCCAGCAGGTCGACGAGAAGCTGCGCCCCGAGATCACGCCCAAGAACATCCTGATGATCGGCCCCACCGGGGTCGGCAAGACCGAGATCGCGCGCCGGCTGGCCCGCCTGGCCGATGCGCCCTTCGTCAAGGTCGAGGCCACCAAGTTCACCGAGGTCGGTTATGTCGGCAAGGATGTCGACGCCATCATCCGGGATCTGGTCGAGGTCGCGGTCAAGCAGACGCGGGAGACGGAGATGCGCAGGCAGCGGGCGCGAGCCGAGGACGCCGCCGAGGACCGCATCCTGGATGTGCTGATCCCGCCGCCGCGGCCCGTGGGAGGCGAGCCGGCAGCACGCGTGCCCGACGGGCCGGCGCGCCAGGGTTTCCGCAAGAAGCTGCGGGAAGGGCAGCTTGACGACCAGGAGATCGACATCGAGGTCAGCGAACCGAAACCGGCGATGGAGATCATGGGGCCGGCCGGCATGGAGGAAATGGCCGAGCAGTTGCGCGGCATGTTCAGCCAGTTCGGCAGCGAAAGGCGCCGCACGCGCCGGCTGCGCATCGCCGAGGCCATGAAGATGCTGGCCGAGGAGGAAGCGGGCAAGCTGGTCAACGAGGAGGAGATCAGGGCGCGCGCCCTGCTCGCTGCCGAGCAGAACGGCATCGTGTTCATCGACGAGATCGACAAGGTGGCCTCGCGCAGCGAGGTTTCCGGTGCCGATGTCTCCCGCCAGGGCGTCCAGCGCGACCTGTTGCCGCTGGTCGAGGGCACCACCGTGTCGACCAAGTACGGCATGGTCAAGACCGACCACATCCTGTTCATTGCCTCCGGTGCCTTCCACCTGTCGCGGCCGAGCGACCTCATTCCCGAACTGCAGGGCCGCTTTCCGATCCGTGTCGAGCTGCAATCGCTCTCGGTGGATGATTTCGAGGCGATCCTCACCAGCACCCATGCCAGCCTGGTCAAGCAGTACCAGGCCCTGCTGGCGACCGAAGGCGTGGGCCTGGAGTTCACGCCCGAGGGCATCCGGCGGCTGGCCCAGATCGCCTGCGATGTCAACGAGCGCACCGAGAACATCGGCGCCCGCCGGCTCTCGACGGTGATGGAGCACCTGCTGGACGAGGTCAGCTTCGACGCGGCGCGGCTCGACGGACAGACGGTTTGCGTCGATGCGGGCTATGTCGATGCACGCCTGGCCGAACTCAGCCGCAACGAGGACCTCTCCCGCTACATCCTGTGAGCCTGGGGCGGCGTTCGTCTGCGTGACCGCGGCCCGCC
>SBFS01000055.1 GCA_006227825.1 Burkholderiales bacterium
ATCACCCAGCGGTTCGAGGCCATCGAGCGCGTCGGACGCATCGGCTCGCCGCTGCTGGTGGTGCACGGCAGCGAAGACCGGCTGATCCCGCCGGCCCTCGGACGGCGCCTGTACGAGGCCGCGGCCGAACCCAAGGCCTTCGTGCTGGTCGAAGGCGGCTCGCACCACAGCACGAACGCCATCGGACAGGGGCAATACCGGCAGGCGCTGACCGAGCTGTTCGGACTGGGCGGGGGCGAGCCCGTCGCCCGCGCGCCCTAGCGCCGTTCTGCTACCCTCGGGCGGATGTCTTCCTCACCTTCTGCGGACCGGGCGCCGGCCAGCGGCATGAGCCCCGGGCTGGTGGTGCTGTCCCTGTCGCTGCTGCTGGGGCTGCAGCCCGTCACCACCGACCTGTACCTGCCGGCCCTGCCGGCCATGACGCAGGGCTTCGGCGCCAGCATGCCGCAGGCCCAGCTGACCCTGACCGCGCTGCTGCTGGCCTTCGGCCTCTCGCAGCTGGTGTGGGGGCCGATGTCGGACCGCTTCGGCCGCCGGCCCATCCTGCTCTGGGGCCTGGCGCTGTATGCCGCCGCCTCGGCCGGCAGCGTGCTCTCGGGCAGCATGGAGCAGCTGATCGTCTGGCGCACCCTGCAGGGCCTGGCCATGGGCGCCGGCGTCATGGGTGCACGCGCCATCGTGCGCGACCTGTATGCGCCAGCCGAAGGCGCGCGCATCATGTCCAAGGGCCTGACCGGGCTGGGCGTGATCGCCTGCGCCAGCGCGCCGCTGGGCGGCCTGCTGGCCGAGTACCTGGGCTGGCGCACGGCCCTGGGGGCGCTGGCGGCCTTCGGTGCCGGCACCCTGGCCTTGCTGGCATGGCGCTTCGAGGAAACCCTGGCGCAGAAGAACCCGCAGGCCCTGCAGCCGGCCACGCTGCTGCGCACCTGGGGACAGATCCTGCGCCACCCCACCTTCTGGGCCTACACCCTGCTGGCGGCCACCTCCTACGGCGGACTGTTCACCTTCCTGGCTGCCTCTTCCTTTGTCTTCATCCAGGTGCTGGGCCTGTCCAGGCCCGCCTATGGCCTGGCCATGCTGACGATGTCGCTGTCCTACATCGCCGGCACCTTCGTCTGCCGCCGCCTGCTGCCGCGCCTGGGGGTGCGACGCACCGTGGCCGTGGCAGGCGCCTGCACGCTGGCCGCCGGCACCACCATGGGCGTGCTCGCCCTGGCCGGCGTGCAGCACGTGGCGGCCATCATGCTGCCTTTCTACCTGTTCATGCTGGCGCACGGCGTGCACCAGCCCTGTGGCCAGAGCGGTGCCGTCGGGCCTTTCCCGCAGGCCGCGGGCGCGGCCTCGGCCATGAGCGGCTTCCTGATGATGGTCGCTGCCTTCGCCATGGGCGGCTGGCTGGGTCACAGCCTGGCCGGCGTCGGGCAGGCGCAGGCCTCGGTGCTGCCACTGACCAACGGCATCTGGTTCTGGAGCGTGCTGATCAGCGCCACCGCCTGGACCCTGGTGCAGCGGCATGGCGAGCCCAGGACCGCGCCGCAAAGGGTGAGCACTGCCGCGACGCGCTGAGCCCATGACCGAGACCGACCTGCTCGCCTGCCTCGTGATCACGGGCCCGACCGCCGGTGGCAAGAGTGCGGCGGCGCTGGAGCTGGCCCGACGATGGCCGGTGGAGATCATCAGCATGGACTCGGCCCTGGTCTACCGCGGCATGGACATCGGCACCGCCAAGCCGACGGCCAGCGAACGGCAGACGGTGCCGCACCACCTGATCGACATCCTCGACCCCTCGCAGGCCTACAGCGCAGCCCGCTTCTGCCAGGACGCGCGCTCCCTGATCCGGCAGGTGCGCAGCCGTGGCCGCATTCCGCTGCTGGTCGGCGGAACCATGCTGTACCTGCGTGCCCTGCTGCAGGGCCTGGACGACATGCCGCCGGCCGACCCGGGGCTGCGCCAGCGCCTGGAGCACGAGGCGGCCAGGGACGGGTGGCCGGCCCTGCACCGGCGCCTGGCCGAGGTCGACCCGGCCACCGCGGCCCGCCTGCCGCCCGGGGACAGCCAGCGCATCCAGCGCGCGCTGGAGGTGTTCGAGCTGACCGGACGGCCGCTGTCGTCCTTCCACGGCAACAGCACGGGTGCCGGAGCGCGGCTGCTGCCGGGGGCCTTCGTGAGCCTGGAGCCGGCCGACCGGAGCTGGCTGCACGATCGCATCGCCCGGCGTTTCGACAGCATGCTGGCGCAGGGTTTCCTGGACGAGGTGCGTGCCCTGCGTGCGCGCGGCGACCTGCATGCGGGCCTGCCGTCGATGCGCTGCGTCGGCTACCGGCAGGCCTGGGAAACCCTGGACGCAGCGGGCGATCAACCGGATGCCCGGGCCCTGGCCGGTCTGCGCGAACGCGGCATCTTCGCCACCCGGCAACTGGCCAAGCGCCAGCTCACCTGGCTGCGCGGCATGCCCGGGCGCCATGTGGTCGCCTGCGACCGGGCCGACGCGCTGCAGGCCGTCACCGACCACTGCGCCGCCGTCATGGAGCAACTGCAATGAACCCACTGCCCTCCGGTCACAGGGCCGCACCCACCCTGGTGGTGCGCGCACTGGCCAAACGCTACGGCGACACCCCGGTGTTCCAGGGCGTCGACCTCGACGTGGCCCCCGGCGAGTTCCTCGCCATCGTGGGTGAATCCGGTGTCGGCAAGTCCAGCCTGCTCAACTGCCTGGCCGGCCTGGACAGCTGGACCGCGGGCAGCATCACGCACGACGGCACGGACCTGTCCTCGCTCGACGATGACCGTCGCGCCGTCTGGCGCCGGCAGCACCTGGGCTTCGTCTTCCAGGCCTTTCACGTGTTGCCGCACCTCGATGTGGCGCAGAACGTGGGCCTGCCCCTGCTGCTGCTCGGCCGTCCCGACCCGCAGCGTGTGCGGCAGATGCTGGCTGCGGTCGGCCTGGCCGGGCTGGAACACCGCCTGCCGGCCGAGCTCTCGGGCGGCCAGCTTCAGCGGGTGGCGATCGCTCGGGCACTGGTCCACCGGCCCGGCCTGCTGCTGGCCGACGAGCCCACCGGCAACCTGGACCCGTCCACGGCGGCGCAGATCATGGACCTGCTGCAGACCCAGGCCCGCGAGACCGGTGCGGCCGTGGTGCTCGTGACCCATTCGCAGGCGGCGGCCGCCCGGGCCGATCGCGTGCTCGAACTCACGGCCCGCGGCTGTGGCCCTGCCGCACCGTCACCACAAGCCGCTACGATGTCCGCCAACGTCTGACCCGTCCCGCAGCGCGCATGAACATCCTGACCCAGGCCACCACCCCGTTCGCCGGCCAGAAGCCCGGCACCTCCGGACTCCGCAAGAAGGTCACCGTCTTCCAGCAGCCGCATTACCTCGAGAACTTCGTGCAGGCGCTGTTCGACGAGCTGCACGGCCCGGACGGCCGCGCCGAAGGCCTGACCCTGGTGCTCGGCGGCGACGGACGCTTCCACAACCGGGTCGCCATCCAGACCATCCTGCGCATGGCGGCGGCGCGCGGCTACGCCCGCGTGCTGGTGGGGCAAGGCGGCATCCTCTCGACCCCGGCGGTCAGTGCCGTCATCCGGCGCCGCCAGGCCAGCGGCGGCATCATCCTCTCGGCCAGCCACAACCCCGGCGGACCCGACGGCGACTTCGGCATCAAGTACAACGTGGCCAACGGCGGGCCGGCGCCCGAGAAGCTCACCGACGCCGTCCACCGCCGCAGCGCAGAGCTCGACCACTACCTCATCGGCGACACGCCCGACATCGCCATCGACCGGCCGGGCAGCCACACCCTGGGGCAGACGCTGGTCGAGATCATCGACCCGGTCGAGGACCACGCCGCGCTGCTGCGCGGCCTGTTCGACTTCGACGCCATCCGCG
>SBFS01000117.1 GCA_006227825.1 Burkholderiales bacterium
TCGGTGGGCTCGGTCTTGACCGGGATGCCCAGCACCTCGGAGGCGATGGTGTAGCCGCGCAGGTGGCAGGCACCGCGGTTGGAAGTGGCATAGGCCAGCCCGATGCCCTGCACCACGCGGCCGTCGTAGGCCGGGAACTCCTGGCCCTTGACGCTCATGGACAGGTCGGGATGACCGTACTTGGCGGTCAGCCGCTTGGAGCCCAGCCCGATCTCCTTGCCGAAGCCCTCGCCGCGGGCGGTCATCAGCGCCAGCTCGCACAGCGCCTTGGCCGAGCCGAACGGCGCCTCGATGCCGATCTGCTCCTTGGTGAGCACGCCCATCTCGTACAGCTCCATGACCGCACCGATGGTGGCGCCGAAGCTGATCGGGTCCATGCCCTCCTCGTTGCAGATCAGGTTGGCGAACTGCAGGGCCTCGAGGTCGTTGACACCGTTGGCGGCGCCCAGGGCCCAGGCCGCTTCGTACTCCAGGCCGCCGGAGGCGCCCCAGTACTCGGGCTTGTTCTGGACCGAGAAGTGCGTTTCGTCGATCTTGGAGATGCGGCCGCAGGCGATGGTGCAGCCGAAGCAGGCCTGGTTGGTCACCAGGTGCTTTTTGCCATCGGTGGCGCGCGGCGTGGCCATGGCTTCGGCCGAAATGTCCTTGGCGCCCTCGAACTGCACGTCCCGGTGGTTGCGGGTGGGCAGTGCACCGACCTCGTTGATCACGTTCATCAGCACCTGGGTGCCATAGGTGGGCAGGCCCTGGCCGGTGACGGCGTTGTCGGCCAGCACCTTCTTGGCGGCCTTGGTCGCGGACATGAAGCCCTTGGGGTCGCGGATGTTGCCCACGCCCTTGGTGCCACGAACGGCGATGGCCTTGAGGTTCTTGCTGCCCATGACCGTGCCCACGCCCGAGCGGCCGGCGGCCCGGTGCAGGTCGTTGACGACAGCGGCGTAGAGCACGCCCACCTCACCCGACTTGCCGATGCTGCAGACGCGCAGCAGCGGATCCTGGAGGCTGGTCTTGAGGGCTTCCTCGGTCTTCCAGACACTCTGGCCCCACAGGTGCGAGGCATCGCGCAGCTCGGCCACGTCGTCGTTGATGTAGAGGTAGACCGGCTTGGACGACTTTCCCTCGAAGATGATCATGTCCCAGCCGGCCATCTTGAGCTCGGCGCCCCAGTAGCCGCCCGAGTTGGAGCAGGCGATGGCGCCGGTCAGCGGGCCCTTGGTGGTCACGGTGTAGCGGCCGCCGGTGGAGGCCATGGTGCCGGTCAGCGGGCCGGTGGCCCAGATGATCTTGTTCTCCGGCGACAGCGGGTCGACCTTGGGATCGATCTCGGTGGTCAGGTATTTGGCGGCGAGACCGCGCGAACCGAGATAGGCACGGGCCCACTCCATGTTCAGCGGTTCGGACTTGACGGTGCCCGCGGTCAGGTCGACGCGGAGGATTTTTCCAGCCCAGGACATGTGAGGTCTCCTTGTGTTCGCGCCGCGCTCAGGCAGCAGCCGGCTGGTTGCCCAGCTTGTCGGCCCATTGCTTCATCTTGTCGATGCCGGTCCAGTTGGCGTCGACGTAGGTGATGGCGCCGGTGGGGCAGGCATCGGCACAGGCAGGCTCGCCACCACACAGGTCGCACTTCTGCACCTTGCCCGTCTCCTGCACGTAGTTGATGGTGCCAAAGGGGCAACTGATGGTGCAGACCTTGCAGCCGACGCAGGTGGTCTCGTTGACCACCTTGGCGCCGGTCACGCTGTCGACGGTGATGGCTTCGACCGGGCAGGCGTGCAGGCACCAGGCCTCGTCGCACTGGGTGCAGGTGTAGGGCACCTTCTTGCCGGTGTGGTGGAAGTCGAACACCTTGATGCGCGACTTCGAGGTGGCGTAGGTGCCGTAGTTCTCGAAGGAACAGGCCATCTCGCACTGGAGGCAGCCGGTGCACTTGTCGGCGTTGATGTGGAGTGTCTTCTGCATGGTTTGTCTCCGTTCGTGGGACCACGCCGGCCGCCGAAGGGCTTGTGATCGTGGTTGCATACGATTGTTGCGAAGGCCGATGGGATGCCGCTCAGGGATAACCCCGATCCCGACCAAAACGCACGAGATAGTCTCAGCTTGAGACTGGATGCGAATCGGTATCGGTTAGATGTCTCCTGCCGGCCTCGCCTTCCGCGGCGCAGTCTGTCAAACTCTCGAAACCCGGGAAGCCCCATGCTTCCCGTGATGCCATGCAAGCCCTGCCGCCAGGCACCCTGTACCCTACGGCACCCGACTGTTCATGCCCGACACCATCCCGGCGGATGACCGCCTGCACCTGATCGCACGGGCCCGGCGGTCCGTGCTGGACCAGAGGAACCCGGAGTCCGTGTCCTGGCTGGCCCATCCCATCCAGCGCTCCTGGCGACGCTGCCTGGCCCTGGGCATGGATCCGGCGCGACCGGTCGTGTTCGAGGCGGTCTCCGCGGCATCGATGCGGCAGGCCCTGGATGCCAGCCGCCCACTGCTGGACGCGGCCGCACCTGTGATCCGGTCGCTCTCGCGCGCCGTGGCGCACACCCGCTACTTCGCCATCCTGACCGACGAGCGCGGAACGGTCATCGAGGTCAATGGCGCCATCGACCGGGACGACCGGCACGCGAGCGCGATCGCCCGCGTCGGTGTCGACCTCTCCGAAGCCGCTGTCGGCACCACGGCCATTGGTGCCAGCCTGACGGACCTGCAGCCGGTCTGGCTGCACCGGGGCGAGCACTTCTTCGATGACACCTCGGTCTTCAGCTGTGCCGGTGCACCCATCCGTGGACCCGATGGCCGCTGCGTGGGCATGCTGGACCTGACCGGGGTGAATGCCCCCGAGCAGCCGGCCCTGCTTCACCTGGTGACCCACGCCGCCCGCAGCATCGAGAACGCACTGACGGTGGCACAGCCGCACACCCTGCTGCTGCGGATCACCTGGCCCGGCCGGCTGCCGGGGCACGACGACGACGGGCTGATCTGCGTCGACGCAGACGGTGGCATCACCGGCATGAACAGCGCGGCGGCCCAGATGCTGGGCATCCCCCCCGGGCGCTGGCAGGGGACGCTGGCGCAATGGTTCGCCACCGAAACGGACCGTTTTTTCGACGCGGCACGCATGCACCGGGGGCCACTGGAGGTGCCGGTGTGGTCTGGCCTGCGTCTTCAGGTCCTGTGCCGCATGGGCGCCCGGGCCCATGGGCCCGCCTGCGCCGGTCCGCCGGCGGCCTCGCAGGGACTGCCGCTGAAGCACCTGGAAGAAGCCCTCATCCGCAAGGCCGTCGAGGACGCCCGGGGCAATGTCCTGGAGGCAGCCCGCGCACTGGGCATCAGCCGCGCCACGGTGTACCGCAAGCTGGGCCGCAAAGGCGCCTGAGCAGGGCTGGGCCAGCCTTCAGAACCGGTAGGTGGCGCTGATCCCCAGGCCCCACTGACGGCCCGGCGCCGGCTCGAAGAAGCGGCGGTTGCCCTCGTTGGCGATGATCGAGCCCACGTAGGCGGTGTCGGCGAGATTGTCCACCCGCAGTCTGGCCTTCAGGCGCCACGGGCCGATGCCCCGCTCCCAGGCCAGGCGCAGGTTGAACACCGTGGTCGCGTCGGTGCGGTCGGTGTTGAGGTCGTCCACCACCATGCTGCCCATGTGGACGGCCTCGACGGCGGCATTGAAGCCCGGCCAGGCCGCCGGCTTCCAGAGCACTTCGGCGAACAGCTGCCGGTCCATCGTCCCCGGAATGCGGTTGCCCTCGGCCACCACCGCACCGCTGCTGCTGGTGAAGGCGTCGGCAAAGCGGGCGTCGAGGGTCGAGACAGCCAGGTGGGTCTGCCATTGCGCGGACCATTGCGCGCTGTGCGCCACCTCGATGCCAGAGCGCCT
>SBFS01000309.1 GCA_006227825.1 Burkholderiales bacterium
TGGCGCCGGCCGGCAGGGTGGCGTGCAGCGCGAACAGGGGCGAATGGGTGCGCACCGGGGTGGTTTGGCCGTAGGCGCTGCCGGCGAACAGGCGCCACCACACGCCGCTCTCGCCGCCCTCGGGCATGAGTGCCTTCGGGTAGTGGGTGAAGGCCGGTTCGCATTCCTCGTCCGCTTCGGGCAGCGCCACCCAGAACTGCATCAGTTCCAGGCCTCCGCCAGCGAACGAATCGGGGTGGGTGAAGCGCTCTGAATGGCTGATGCCGCGTCCGGCCGTCATCCAGTTCACGTCGCCGGGACGGATCTCCTGCCGCACGCCCAGGCTGTCGCGGTGCGTGATCTGGCCGCTGAGCAGATAGCTGACCGTGGACAGCCCGATGTGGGGGTGCGGGCGCACATCGGCAGCGCGAATGTGCTCGGGCGCCAGCGTCACCGGCCCGGCATGGTCGAAAAAAACGAAGGGTCCGACGTGGCGGCGCCTGGCAAACGGCAGCACGCGGCGCACCGTCAGGCCGTGGCCCAGGTCGCCATGTCGGGCGGTGATGAGCATGTCCAGCATGGGGGGCTCCTGCAAGTGGACTGGCCATTGTGAAGGCATCTGCCGTGTGGGTGGGCGCTTGAGGGGACAATCCCGTCATGCGCATCGAAACCCTGCGCCAGCGCCTTCGTGCGCTGGGCGCCAACCCCCGCCACGAGCAGCGCGTGCTGCGCCTGTGGAGCCAGGCCTTGCCGCAGACCGCGGGCAAGCGCCAGGTCGGGCACTTCCTGCCGGCGCCGCTGGTGGCCGAGCTGCCGGCCATCTCGGATGAACTGGCCGCCCTGGCCCGGCTCGAGTCCGAACACCCCGGCGAGGACGGGTCGGCACGCCTGCTGGTGCGTCTGGCCGACGGGCAACTGGTCGAAAGCGTGCTGCTGCCGCGCGATGGCCTGTGCGTGTCCACCCAGGTGGGCTGCGCCGTCGGCTGCACCTTCTGCATGACCGGAACCACCGGCCTCATCCGCCAGGTGGGCAGCGCCGAGATCGTGGCGCAGGTGGCACTGGCCCGCACGAAGCGGCCGGTGAAAAAAGTGGTGTTCATGGGCATGGGCGAACCCGCGCACAACCTGGACAACGTGATGGAGGCGATCGAGCTGCTGGGCACGGCCGGCAACATCGGCCACAAGAACCTGGTGTTCTCCACCGTGGGCGACCCGCGCGTGTTCGAGGCCCTGCCGCGCGGTCCGGTCAAGCCCGCGCTGGCCCTGTCGCTGCACACCACCCGGGCCGACCTGCGCGAACGGCTGCTGCCGCGTGCGCCGCGCCTGACACCCGAGGAGCTGGTCGACGCCGGCGAGGCCTATGCCCGCGCCACCGGCTACCCGATCCAGTACCAGTGGACGCTGCTGGACGGCGTGAACGACGGCGACGACGAGATCGAGGGCATCGTGCGCCTGCTCTCGGGCAAATACGCCATCCTCAACATGATCCCGTTCAACACGGTCGAGGGCATGCCCTGGGTGCGGCCGAGCTGGGAGAAGGCCGCCGACATCGCGCGCCGCCTGCACCGGCGCGGCATCCTGACCAAGCTGCGCCAGTCGGCCGGGCAGGACGTGGACGGGGGGTGCGGCCAGTTGCGGGCGCGGGCAGAAAGGCCCGCGCGGCCGGCGCGACGGGTGATTCAGGTCTTCGATGGCTTGAATCGCCGCGCACAACCGCCCGATCAGGCCGGACGATAAACAAGCACATTAAAGTCGACTTTCATGGCATTGCCAGATATTAAATAATTCTTTAAAATCAGGCATTGTTTTGAAAGAAAGCTTTCGTATGTCGCGGGTCACCGGCTCCTACGTCACGCACACCACGCTTGGTGAACCGGTCAGGGCCTTTGTGCCTTACCCATTGCCACCGAGTGCGCCTGTGCTGGCGGACAGCGCCTGGGTCGAACGCAACCGCAGCGCCGAACTGGCACTGGCGCGCCTGTCGGCGGTGGCAGGGCTGGTCCCGTCTGTGGACTGGCTGCTCTACAGCGCCATCCGCAAGGAGGCCCTGATGACCTCCCAGATCGAGGGCACGCAGGCCACGCTGACCGATCTGTTCGACCAGGAAGCCGGGCTGGCGGTGAGCAATACCGACGATCTGGAGGAGGTCACCAACTACCTGCGCGCCTTCCGGCTGGTGCAGAGCCAGTTGCGAGACCCGGCGGGTTTGCCGATCAGCGTGCGCCTGTTGTGCGATGCGCATCGCGTTCTACTGGATGGTGTGAGGGGCAGCGGCAAGCAGCCGGGCCAGTTGCGCCGCTCGCAGAACTGGATCGGCGGTTCTTGGCCGGGTAACGCCGTGTTTGTGCCGCCACCGGCCGAACAGGTGCCGGTCTTGCTGGCCGATCTGGAGCGCTTCATCCATGCGCCGGCCGGTGATCTTCCGCCGCTGGTCAAGGTCGCGCTGGTGCACGCACAGTTTGAAACCATTCACCCGTATCTGGACGGCAACGGCCGCATGGGGCGCCTGCTGATTGGCGCCCTGCTGGAACACTGGAGCCTGCTGCCCGAGCCGCTGATGGTCCTCAGCGGCTACCTCAAGCAGCATCAGGGCGCCTACTACCGTCACCTGTCGGACATTCGCACCAAGGGTGACTGGGAGGCCTGGGTCGGTTTCTTTCTGGACGGCGTTCAAACATCTGCAGCACAGGCCGAGCAGGACATCGTGGCGCTGGCCAGCCTGGTGGCGGCCGATCGCCGGCGCCTGCTGCAGCACCCCAAGGCTGGCCCGGCCAGCTACCGCCTGTTCGAGCTGCTGCCCACCATGCCCCGCTTCACGGTGGAGCGGGCTCGGGCGGCACTGGGCACGACCTTTCCGACCGCCAGCGCCGCTGTCAGGGTCCTGGAGGAACTGGGCATCGTCACCGAGCTCACCGGACAGAAAAAAAACCGCAGCTTCAGCTACGCCGCGTACATCGAAAGGCTCGGCCGTTGACCGTCAGGCAGGGCCTTGGGGCGAGCAGGCTTGTCCCAGCACCTCGCAAGCCCCCAGGCTGATCGGAACCTGCAGGCTCAACAGCGTTCAACACGAGAGGCTGCGTTTCAGTGCAGCGTCATCGGGCAGGCGCTGGTCTTGACCCGCACTGGCGCCGGCTTCACCTGGTAGGGCACCGGCTCGGCGGCGCAGATGTCGGCGGCAATGGTGCGCGCCTGCCGCAGGATGGGCTCGATGAACCGGCTGGCCTGGCCGTCGACGGTGATGCAGTCGCCCAGCGCATGGATGCGCGGGTCGCTGGTGCGCAGCGTGGCGGCCTGCACCGCAATGCCGTGGTTCCAGTCCAGTCCGGCACCCTGTGCCAGGCGCGAGGGCGTGGCCAGGCCGGTGGCGGCCACCACCTGGTCGGCTGCGAACTTCTGTCCGCAGGTGGTGGTGACACGGTAACGATCGCCCAGCTTGTCCACCTGGGCCACCTGCACACTGCCCACGAAACGGATCGGCAGGTCCTTCCAGGCATCCAGCAGGCGGCTGCCGGCCTGTTCGGCCTGCCAGCGGGCCAGCGGTTCGGCCTGCGTGTCCAGCAGCGTGATGCGGTGGCCGGCGATGGCCAGGTCGTTGGCCAGCTCGCTGCCGATCAGACCCGCGCCGACGATCAGCACATCTTTCGGATGCTCGCCCAGCGCCTCGCGCAGCCTGCAATAGGCCCCCAGGTGGTTGACACGCCAGACCCAGGCCGCCGGCAGGGCCGGGGGCAGCGCGGCCTGCGCCCCATGCGCCAGCACCAGATGGTCGTAACGCAGGCTGCCGCGCGTCGTGCGCAGGGTGCGCGTGTCGGCGCAGATGCGCACCGCGTGCGTGTGGGCCAGCAGACGCACGCCCAGCCGCCGCGCCGCGTCGGCGCCGCTCTC
>SBFS01000119.1 GCA_006227825.1 Burkholderiales bacterium
ACGTCCATGCGGCCGAGCAGCTTGATGCGGGCGATCATGGCGTTGAGCACGGCCATCGGCATCTGGTAGACGGTGTGCAGCACGCCGTCGATGCGAAAGCGGATGACGCCCTGCTCGCGCCGGGGCTCGAGGTGGATGTCGCTGGCGCGCTGGTCGAAGGCGTACTGCCAGAGCCAGTCGACGACCTGCACCACCCCCTGGTCGTTGGCGTCGAGCTGCCGGTTGGCCTTGCCCAGCTCGACGAGCTGCTCGAAGCTGCCGAAGCCGGCCGCACCGCCGGTCTTGCTGGCCGCCCGCACCGATTTCGCCAGGGCAAAGAACTCGGCGGTGTAGCGGCTGATCTCGGCCGGGCTGGCCAGCACGAGTCGCACCGCCCGCCGCGTCTGGCGCTCGACCTCGGGAATCCAGTCGCGCACGAAAGGCTCGGCAGTGGCCACCACCACCTCGGCGGGACCGACCTGCAGCGGCAACACCCGGTGCCGCTCGGCATAGGCTGCGCTCATGACGTCGGCCACCTTGCCGACATCGATCTTGAGCGGGTCGATGCGCTGGTAGCTCAGGCCGGCGCGGCCGGCCAGCCACTCGGTGAGCATCTCGGCGTCGAGCACGCGGCCATCGGCGGCGCGGGCCATGGCCACCACGGCCAGGCGCTGCAGGGGGTGCTGGGCGCTGTGGGCGGAAGCACAGCGGGCGATGGTGCGCGCGGCTTCCTCGGCCGAGATCACGCCGTCTTCCTGCAGCCAGTCCACCAGGCGCCGCCAGTCCAGCGGTCCGGCATCGGTGGCGGCAACGGGGTTGGGAGGCGCGCTCTTCATCATGGCGAGGATACCGGTTTGAACAGGCGCAGCCACTTGGTGGCCGGAAGACCCCAGCGCGCCTGCACCGCTTCGGCCCGGGCCAGCAACTGCAGACGGGCCGGGTGCTGCGCGGTGCGCAGGGCCAGCACGATGGTGTTGCCCTCGCGCGTGGGCCTGAAGGCCCACACCGACTCCGGTCCGAAGGCCTCGGTGATGCCCTGCAGCGAACGCGAGAAGCTGGCATCACGGCCGAACAGGTTGACCGTCATGGCGCCCTCGTCGGTGAGCAGCGCACGCACGTCGCCGTAGAAGCCGGCGTCGTCGAGCACGGGTGCCGCCGCCTCGTGGTCGTACAGGTCGACCTGCACCGCGTCGTAGCGGCCCAGGTGTTCGGCACGCCGGATCTCGGCACCGGCCTCGGCCAGCAGCACCCGCAGCCGCGGACCGTCCGGCGGCAGCTTGAACCACTGGCGGCACACCGCCAGCACCTGCGGGTTGAGCTCGATGGCCGTGGTGTCCATGCGCAGCTTCCTGAAGCAGAACTTGGTCAGGGCCGCCGAGCCCAGACCGAGCTGCAGGGCCCGGCGCGAGGCCACGCTGCCGGGCTCCACGAACAGCAGCCAGGCCATCATGCGCTGCACGTACTCCAGCTCGATGTCGAACGGCGCGTCGATCAGCATCGAGCCCTGCACCCACTCGGTGCCCAGGTGCAGGAAGCGCACCTCGGCATCTTCGGAAATGGTGACCTGCGGCAGCGCGGCGTCGGTCTGGCGCCGGCTGCGGGTCATGCCAGCGCCCGCAGCCGGCGGGTGTCGGGGATGGGGCTCGGGCAGGTCAGGCGCATGGCGTGTGGTGTGGCGGTCGGCGGAAGCACCGATTATCGGAGCAGGCCGTGGCGCCCGAGCACCTCGCGCCAGGCCGCCAGCTTGCGCTCGAACGACCAGCTGGCGTTGGCCGGACTGGTGGACGGCAGACGGTAGACCGGCAGGCCGAGCGCCCGGGTGTGGCGTGCATGGCGGAAACTCTCGCCGCCGTTGTGGGCAATGGCCTGCAACCGGGGGCACTGGCTGCGCAACCGGTCGAAGTCGTTGAGCTTGCCGGCGCGGATGTCGGCATCCAGGCTGCCCTCGCGCTCGCAGGCGGCGTACACGTCCCAGATGCCCAGGCCGAGACTGCGCACCGCCTCGATGCGCCGGTCGTAGGGCATGCCGGTCAGGTCGGTTGCCCAGAGCGCCGACAGGATCTTCCAGAACTGGTTCTGCGGATGGGCGTAATACTGCTGCGCCCGCAGCGAGGCGACGCCCGGAAAGCTGCCCAGCACCAGCAGGCGCGTCTGCTCTGCGATGACCGGCGGCAGCCCCTGCAGGAGACGGGTCATGCCGGCTCCGGCAGCAAGGCCCTGAGCCTGGGCAGGGCCGCCTTGGCATTGGCCGTGGTGGCCTCGGCCAGGACCCGTGGCTCCAGGCCGCGCAGCGCCGCGACAAGCTCACCGATGCGCGGCAGCTCGGCGGGCGTGTTCACGCCCTGTGCCCGGCCCGCCGCGCGCTCGGCGGCGGGGGTGTAGAGCCACTGCGGCGGGATGTCGGGGGCATCGGTCTCCAGCACCAGTGCATCCAGCGGCAGGTCGGCCGCCAGGGCCCGCAGGCGGCGTGCGGTGTCGAAGGTCGTGGCGCCACCGAAGCCCAGCCGGAAGCCGAGTGCGAGGAAGGCGCGCGCCTGTTCCGGGCTGCCGTTGAAGGCGTGCGCGATGCCGCAACCGGTGGGCAGCTCGCGCAGGTGGCGCAGCAGCGCATCGGCGCTCTTGCGCACATGCAGGATGACCGGCAGGCCGTGCCGGCGCGCCAGCCGAAGCTGCTCGCGGCAGAAGTGCACCTGCCGCTCGCGCATGGCCGGCTCGCACAGCGCAGGCACGAAGAAATCCAGACCGATCTCGCCGACGGCCACCAGGCGCGGGTCGTCGCGGTGCCGGGCCAGCGCCTCGTCCAGCCGGGCGAGGTCCCGGTCGTCCGCCTGCGGAACATACAGCGGATGGATGCCCAGCGCGTAGGCGTCGCCATGGCGGTGCGCCAGCTGCCGCACGGTCTCGAAGTTGGCGAATTCGACCGCCGGCAGGACGCACAGCGCGACACCGCGCTCGCGGGCCAGGCGCCGCACCCCGTCGGTCGCCGCAGGACCGGCGCCGAACTCGGGGGCATCGAGGTGGCAGTGGGTGTCGATCCACATGAAGGTATAAACGCGTTCAGGGGCATTGTGCCGCCGAAAGCCTGCCCGCCGCACCCACCCGGAGGATTCCATGATGTCTGCAACGCATTCCCGCGGCCTGAGCGCCCGCTCCATGCTGGCCTGGGTCATGCCGGCGCTGGCGCTCTCGCTGGCCGCCTGTGCCGGCCTCGGGGGTGGTGCCGCGGCCAGCCTGCTGGGAACGGAGTGGCGGTTGGTGGAAATCGATGGCGAGGCCCTGCCGGAGCGTCCCGCCGCCACCCTGGCCTTCACGGAACCCGGGCGGGTCGCCGGCAGCGGGTCGTGCAACCGCTTCTTCGGCAGCGTCAGCTTCTCGGGCGAAAAGATCGGCTTCGGCCAGATGGGGGCGACCAAGATGGCCTGCCTGGGCCAGGACAGCCGCATCGAGGCGCGCTACTTCGCCGCCCTGCAGCAGGCCAGCCGCTACGAACTGAAGGACGCCACGCTGCTGATCCACCTCACCGACAGGCCCGCGCCGCTGCGCTTCGTGCGCACCCGCCCCTGACCGACCCGGCCTCAGCCGAGGGTGCCGCTGCGCAGTTGCAGCACCCGGCTGCAGCGGGCGGCCAGACTCTCGTCGTGGGTGACCACGATGAAGGCGGTGCCCTGGTCGCGCGCCAACTGCATCATCAGCTCGAACACGCCGTCGGCCGTGCTGCGGTCGAGGTTGCCGGTGGGTTCGTCGGCCAGCACGCAGGCCGGCCGGGTGACCAGGGCGCGCGCGATCGCCACCCGCTGGCGCTCGCCGCCGGACAGCTCGGCCGGACGGTGACGCAGGCGTTCGGCCAGACCGACCCGGGACAGGGTCTCGCCCGCCTGGGCACG
>SBFS01000261.1 GCA_006227825.1 Burkholderiales bacterium
GGCAAGGCCATCCAGCTGCACCCGCTGGTCTGTGCCGCCTTCAACGCCGACTTCGACGGCGACCAGATGGCTGTTCACGTGCCGCTGTCGGTGGAGGCCCAGCTGGAAGCCCGCACCCTGATGCTGGCCTCCAACAACGTGCTGTTCCCGGCCAACGGCGAACCCTCCATCGTGCCGTCGCAGGACGTGGTGCTGGGTCTGTACTACGCCACCCGCGAGCGCATCAACGGCAAGGGTGAAGGCATGGTCTTCGCCGACCTGGCCGAACTGCAGCGCGCGCTGGACAACGGTGCCGTCGAGATCACCGCCAAGGTGGGCGTGCGCCTGACCGAGTGGAGCAGGGACAAGGTCACGGGCGAATTCGTCCCGTCCGTCCGGCTGGTGGACACCACGGTCGGCCGTGCGCTGCTCTCCGAGATCCTGCCCAAGGGCCTGTCGTTCGACCTGATCAACAAGGCGCTGAAGAAGAAGGAGATCTCCAAGCTCATCAACGCCTCCTTCCGAAAGTGCGGCCTGAAGGAAACCGTGGTCTTCGCCGACAAGCTGCTGCAGAACGGCTTCCGCCTGGCCACCCGCGCCGGCATCTCCATCGCGGTGGACGACATGCTGGTGCCGGTCGAGAAGCAGCAGGTGATCGAGCGGGCCGAGGCCGAGGTCAAGGAAATCGCCCAGCAGTATGCCTCCGGCCTGGTGACCGCCGGCGAGCGCTACAACAAGGTGGTCGACATCTGGGGCAAGGCCGGCGACGAGATCTCCAAGGTCATGATGGCCCAGCTGGCCAAGCAGAAGACCGTCGACGCCAGCGGCAAGGAAGTCGACCAGGAGTCGTTCAACTCGATCTACATGATGGCCGACTCCGGTGCCCGCGGTTCCGCGGCCCAGATCCGGCAGCTGGCCGGCATGCGCGGCCTGATGGCCAAGCCCGACGGCTCCATCATCGAGACGCCCATCACGGCCAACTTCCGTGAAGGCCTGAACGTGCTGCAGTACTTCATCTCCACCCACGGCGCCCGCAAGGGCCTGGCCGACACGGCGCTCAAGACCGCCAACTCCGGCTACCTGACGCGCCGCCTGGTCGACGTGACCCAGGATCTCGTGGTCAACGAGCACGACTGCGGCACCAGCAACGGCACGCTGATGCGCGCCATCGTCGAGGGCGGCGAGGTGATCGAGTCGCTGCGCGACCGCGTGCTCGGCCGCGTGACCGCCGAGGAGGTGATCCATCCCGAGACCCGTGCCGTCATCGTGCCCGCCGGCGAGATGCTGGACGAGGACCTGCTCGACGAGATCGAGGCGGCCGGTGTCGACGAGGTCAAGGTGCGCACCGCCCTGACCTGCGAGACGCGTTTCGGCATCTGTGCCAAGTGCTATGGCCGCGACCTCGGCCGCGGTGGCCTGGTCAACATCGGCGAGGCCGTCGGCGTGATCGCTGCCCAGTCGATCGGCGAGCCCGGCACCCAGCTGACCATGCGCACCTTCCACATCGGCGGTGCGGCATCGCGTGCCGCCGTGGCGTCCAGCGTGGAGGCCAAGTCGGCCGGTGTGGTCGGTTTCAACGCCACCATGCGCTACGTCTCCAACAGCAAGGGCGAACTGGTGGTCATTGCCCGCTCGGGCGAGATCATCATCGCCGACGAGCACGGCCGCGAGCGCGAGCGCCACAAGGTGCCCTACGGCGCCATCCTGGCCGTCAAGCCCGACCAGCAGATCAAGGCCGGCACCATCCTGGCCAACTGGGATCCGCTGACCCGTCCGATCATCACCGAGTACGCCGGTACCGTGAAGTTCGAGAACGTGGAGGAAGGCCTGACCGTGGCCAAGCAGGTCAACGACGTGACCGGCCTGTCCTCGCTGGTGGTCATCGACCCCAAGCACCGCGGCTCCACCAAGGTGGTGCGGCCGGTGGTCAAGCTGCTCGATCCGCAGGGCAACGAGGTGAAGATCCCCGGCACCGACCACTCGGTGACGGTCGGCTTCCAGATCGGCGCCCTGCTGGAGGTGCGCGACGGCCAGGACGTCGGTCCCGGCCATGTGCTGGCGCGCATCCCGGTCGAGGGCCAGAAGACCCGCGACATCACCGGCGGTCTGCCGCGTGTGGCCGAGCTGTTCGAGGCCCGTTCTCCCAAGGACAAGGGCATGCTGGCCGAGATGACCGGCACGGTGTCCTTCGGCAAGGAGACCAAGGGCAAGGTGCGGCTGCAGATCACCGATCCGGACGGCAAGGTCTGGGAGGAACTCGTGCCCAAGGAGAAGAACATCCTGGTGCACGAGGGCCAGGTGGTCAACAAGGGCGAGAGCATCGTCGACGGCCCCGCCGACCCGCAGGACATCCTGCGCCTGCTGGGTATCGAGGAGCTCTCGCGCTACATCGTCGACGAGGTGCAGGACGTCTACCGCCTGCAGGGTGTGAAGATCAACGACAAGCACATCGAGGTCATCGTGCGCCAGATGCTGCGCCGTGTCGTGGTCGAGAACCCGGGCGATTCGTCCTACATCGCCGGTGAGCAGGTCGAGCGCTCGGAGATCCTCAACACCAACGACGAGCTGCGCAAGGAGGGCAAGATCCCGGCCACCTACAGCAACGTGCTGCTGGGCATCACCAAGGCCTCGCTGTCGACCGACTCGTTCATCTCGGCGGCCTCCTTCCAGGAGACCACGCGCGTGCTGACCGAGGCGGCCATCATGGGCAAGCGCGACGAACTGCGCGGTCTCAAGGAGAACGTGATCGTCGGCCGCCTGATCCCGGCCGGCACGGGCATGGCCTACCACGAGGCGCGCAAGGCCAAGGAGAAGATGGACGACGAGGAGCGCCGTGCCATCGCCGAGGCCGATGCGCTGTCCCTGGCGGCCGACCAGGCCGACGCCGCGGCCGAGGGCGCGCCCACCGCAGAGTGAGCGTTGCCTGCCCGGCAAGGGCCTGACCCGTTCAGCGCCTGAGCGCCCCCGGTTGTCCGACCGGGGGCGCTTTTTTCTGGCGTGTGCGCCCTGCGTCACGCACGGCAGGCGGGGGCGTGGGGTATATTGCGGGCGCCCTCCGGGTGGGTGGGCGGCGAACCGGGGGCGTGATCCCGGCAGGCAAGGAGGGCGAACGATGTCCGTGACGACTTGGGTGTTGCTGGCGGTGGCCGCGGTGGTGCTGTTCTGGGGCGTGGGCGTCTACAACCGCCTGGTGCGCCTGAAGAACGCCATCGCCAATGCCTTCGGGCAGATCGATGTGCAGTTGCGCCGCCGCTACGACCTGATCCCCAACCTGGTGGAAGCCGCCCGCAAATACCTGGCGCACGAATCGCAGACGCTGGAGGCGGTGATCGCTGCCCGCAACCAGGCCCGCGCGGCCGAGCAGACCGCGGCGGGCAGCCCGCTCAACGCCGGCGCCCTCGGTGCACTGATGGGGGCCGAGCAGGTGCTCGGCGGTGCCCTGGGCCGACTGTTCGCGGTGGCCGAGGCCTACCCGGACCTCAAGGCCGACCAGACCATCCGCGAGCTCAGCGAGGAGCTCTCGAGCACCGAGAACCGGGTCGGCTTTGCGCGCCAGGCCTACAACGACCACGTGCTCGAGTTCAACGACGCGGCGGCGCAGTTCCCGGCCGTGATCGTGGCGCGGCTGTTCGGCTTCCTGCCGCAGGCCATGCTGGCCTCGACCACCAGCGAAGAGCAGCGCGAGACCCTGCGCATCCAGCTCTGACGGCGGCGAGCCGGTCGCCGCTCCTGCCGTGCGCTTCTTCGAGTTCCAGCGCGACGCCCGCGGCCGCACCCGGCGGCTGCTGGTGGCGTTCGCCGCCACGGTGCTGCTGCTGGTGGTGGCGGTCAATGCGGCCCTGGCGCTGGCCTGGGGGCTGACCTGGGGCTTCTGGATGCCCGGTGGCTTCAGCCTGCCGCGCCATTTCATCGCGGTCAACACCGGTGTCACGCTGATGTTCGTGCTTGGCGGCTGGTGGGTGGAGACCACGCGCCTGTCGGACGGCGGCGGTGTCCGCCTGGCCGAGCAGATGGGAGCCCGGCCTGCCCAGCCCTCGGGCGGCCTGGACGAGCAGCGCTTCGTCAACATCGTCCACGAGATGGCCATTGCCTCGGGGCTGAAGCGGCCCACGCCCATGGTGGTGGGGCGGGACGCGGGCATCAACGCCTTTGCCACCGGCTGGAGCGAGGACGACGCGGTCGTGGCCGTGACCCAGGGTGCGCTCGACCACCTCAGCCGCGAGGAACTCCAGGGCCTGGTGGCGCATGAGTTCAGCCACATCGGCGAAGGCGATACCCGGCTGAACATGCGCCTGGCCGGCATGGTGTTCGGGCTGGAGATGATCTACCGCATGGGCCAGCAGCTGTTCGAGCCCGACGTCCATGGCCGTCGCACGCTGGCGGCGCTCATCGGTCTGGCCATCATGGTGGCCGGCTGGCTGGGCTGGCTGGCCGGCCATGCGCTGCAGGCCGCGGTGTCGCGCCAGCGCGAGTTCCTGGCCGACGCACGCGCCGTTCAGTGGACGCGCAGCCGGGACGGGCTGGGCGGGGTGCTGCGCAAGGTGATGGCCCAGCAGCGCGCCGGCGTGGTCGTCCGTCCGATCGGATCGACCATGCAGCACATGCTGCTGGTCGGCAACGAACCCGGTGCGGTCGCGCACTGGCTGGACTCTCATCCGACCCTGGAGGAGCGTGTCCGGCGCATCTATGGCCGCGCGCTCGGGCCGCTGCCGCTGCAGCGACCGGATGAGGCGCCGCCCGCCGCGGCAACGCCTGCGACCGCCGGGGGCGACAATACGGGCGACACCGCGGATGCCCCGGGGTGGACCCTGAGCTGACCCTGCCCGTGCCCGACCGACCCGCCGTTCCTCAAGCCGCTTCCCCGTCGAACCAACGCGCCCCGGCGCTGTCCGGGCAATTGCAGCGGGTGGCCGCGTGCGTGAAGGCGGTCGAGCAGGGGCGCTCTCTCACCGACAGCCTGGCCGCGGTGGACCCGGCGTGGCGCCCTGGGGTGCAGGCGCTGAGCTTCGAGGTCCTGCGTCGCCTGGGTCTGGCCCGCGCCCTGCTGTCCGCTCTGGCCACGCGGCGCCCGGATCCGCCGGTGCGCGCCCTGCTGCACACCGCCCTGGCGTTGCTGCAGGCGCCGGCAGCGCC
The DNA here is from genome assembly GCA_006227825.1 of Burkholderiales bacterium. Taxonomy (GTDB): domain Bacteria; phylum Pseudomonadota; class Gammaproteobacteria; order Burkholderiales; family Burkholderiaceae_C; genus Hydrogenophaga. Next base: position 5,113 of record SBFS01000261.1, read on the forward strand.
CGAAGAGGCGCCGCCGGACGGCGTGCCGCCGCGCCCGCGCTACACCGACCACACCCTGGTGAACGAGGCGGTGGAGGCCAGCAAGCGGGATCCGGGCACACGGCGCCAATCGGGTTTCATCAATGCCTGCCTGCGCCGCTACCTGCGGGAGTCCGAGGCCCTGCTGGCCCAGGTCAGGGGCCTGCCCGAGGCGCGCTGGAACCACCCCGGCTGGTGGATCGAGCGGCTGCAGCATGACCACCCCGCCGACTGGGAAGGCATTCTCGATGCCGCCAACCGGCCGGCGCCGATGGCCTTGCGGGTGAACCGGCGGCGCACGGATCGCGACCGGTACGCGGCCGAGCTGGCCGCCGCAGGCCTGCCGGCCCGCCCGTTCGCCGCGGACGGGCTGGTGCTGGAGCGGCCGCAGCCCGTTACCCGCCTGCCGGGGTTCGACCTTGGCCTGTGTTCGGTGCAGGACGCGGCCGCGCAGATGGCCGCGCCGCTGCTGTTGCAGGACATGGACCTCTCGTCGCGTCCGCGCGTGCTCGATGCCTGTGCCGCCCCCGGCGGCAAGACCGCCCACCTGCTGGAGCTGGCCGATCTGGACCTGCTGGCGCTGGATGTCGATGACGGACGCTGTGACCGCATCCGCCAGAACCTGCAGCGTCTGGGCCTGCAGGCCCGGGTCCTGTGTGCCGATGCGGCCCGGCCGGCCACCTGGTGGGACGGACGGGCCTTCGACGCCATCCTGCTGGATGCGCCATGCACCGCCTCGGGCATCGTGCGCCGCCATCCCGATGTGCGCTGGCTGCGCCGCCCCGGCGACGTGGAGCAGCTTGCCCGGGTGCAGCGGGCACTGCTGGAGGCCCTGTGGCCACTGCTGCGCCCCGGCGGGCGCCTGCTGTATGCCACCTGTTCGGTCTTCCGCGAGGAGGGGGACGGACAGGTGCAGGCGTTTCTCGCACGCCACACCGATGCCGTCCTGCGGCCCGCTGCGGGGCATTTGCTGCCCGGCACCGCCGTGGCCGGGGGTCAGTTCAAGGACAATGTGCCGGGTGGGCACGACGGTTTCTTCTACGCGCGCATCGACAAGGCCGGCGGCTGAGCCTGCGGGGGGCTGGCGCATGCCCGCGAACGCGCGGCGGTGGTGCGCCTGGCTGCTGCCCTGGCTGCTGTTGCTGGCCCTGGCCGGGTGGGCGCGGGCCGAGCAACCCCAGGTGCTGCACCAGCAACTGCACCGCGGGCCCGATGGCCTGCAGCTGACGGTGCGGCTGGACCTGACCGCCACACACGCGGTCGAGGACGTGCTCTTGCGGGGCGTTCCGCTCTATTTCGTCTGGCAGGCCGATGTCTACCGGCAGCGCTGGTACTGGCGCGCCAAGCGCGTGGCCGGCGCGCAGCGCACCCTGCGCCTGGCCTACCAGCCGCTGACGCGCCGCTGGCGGTTGAGCCTGGCCACCAACCCGGCCGGCGGCACGGGCGGCAGCCTGCAGTATGCGCTGCACCAGAACTTCGACAGCCTGGCCGATGCACTGGCCGTCATCGGGCGCGTCACCCGCTGGCGTGTGGCCGACAGCACCGACCTGGAGCCCGATGCCCGCCACCGCGTCGAATGGCAGATGCAGCTGGACCTGTCCCTGCTGCCACGACCGTTCCAGATCGGGGTGGCCAACCAGCCGGCGTGGGACCTGTCGGTCACCCGACGGCTGCGGGTTCCCGACACCCTGTCCGACGGGGATGCCCCGAACCCTGCCGCCGATGCCGCCGGCGACGCAAACGGGGCGCTGCCGGACCTCGGTGCCGCCGACGCGCCCAGCGGGCCTGGAGCCCGGCCGGAATGACCATGCCCGAGGCCGCCGAGTCCGGACCCGACACCGCCCCCGACCGGCTGGAGAGACCCCGCCGCAGCGCCAACGCCACGCGCTGGGCCGTGGTCGCGGGCCTGGTGTTCATGGCCGGGCTGGCGATGGTGCTGCTCTTCCTGCTGACGGTCGCCACGGGCAACCGGGCCCTGTACGAAGCCAACTTCGGCTGGCTGGTGGCGGTCAACGTCGGGGTGGCCACCCTGCTGGGCCTGGGCCTGCTCTGGCTGGTGGTCCGGCTGACGCTGCGCTTTCGCAAGGGCAAGTTCGGCAGCCGCCTGCTGGTCAAGCTGGCGGCCATCATCGGCCTGGTCGGCGTGCTGCCAGGCCTGCTGATCTACACCGTTTCCTACCAGTTCGTCTCGCGCTCCATCGAGACCTGGTTCGACGTGCGGGTGGAGTCGGCGCTCAACGCCGGCCTGAACCTGGGGCGCACCACGCTGGACACGCTCACCGCCGACCTGTCGGGCAAGACGCGGGTGGCGGCCGAAGGGCTGGCGCGCGCCACCGATGCCCAGGCCGTGCTGGCGCTGGAGCGCATACGCGAACAGCTCGGGGCGTCTGATCTGGTGCTCTGGAGCGCGTCCGGGCAGGCCCTGGGCAGCTCGGGCCTGTCGCGCTTCCTGCTCAATCCCGAGCGACCCTCGCCGGCCCAGTTGCGCCAGGCCCGGCAGTCCAGGGTCATTGCGCAGGTCGACGGACTGGAAGAAGGCAGCGACGGCGACATGGAGGCCGTGATCGCCGCGGGGCAGGCCCGCATCGCCGTGCTGGCCCTCGTGAGCGCGCCGGGCCTGGGCCTGAACGCCGAGCCCCGCTTCCTGCAGGTGTCGGTGCCCCTGCCGGCCGCGCTGGTGGCCGATGCGCTGGCGGTGCAGCAGGCCAACCGCGAGTACCAGGAACGTGCGCTGGCCCGCGACGGCCTGCGGCGCATGTACATCGGCACCCTGACGCTGGCGCTTTTCCTGGCCGTCTTCGGTGCGGTGCTGCTGGCCGTGGTGCTGGGCAACCAGCTGGTTCGGCCGCTGCTGGTGCTGGCCGAGGGCATGCGCGAGGTGGCGGCGGGCAACCTCGCGCCCAAGCCGGCCCTGACCTCGCGCGACGAACTGGCCGGGCTGACCCGCACCTTCGCCCGGATGACGCAGGACCTGTCCGATGCGCGTCTGGCGGTGCAGCGCAGCATGGCCGAAGTGGACGCCGCGCGCGACAACCTGCAGACCATCCTCGACAACCTGACCGCAGGGGTGGTGGTGCTGGACGAGGCGGGCTGCATGATCAGCGTGAATCCGGGGGCCACCCGCATCCTGCGCCGGCCGCTGGCCGGGCAGTTGGGCCGGCCGTTGACCGCCGTGCCCGGCCTGGAGCCGTTTGCCCAGGGCGTGCAGGCCCAGTTCGAGCGCTTCCTGGCCGACCAGGGTCCGCAGGACGGGGGCTACTGGCAGCAGTCCTTCGAGCTCGATGGCGGCAGCGTTGGCAGTCCGTTCGAGCAAGGCATCACCCTGATCGCCCGTGGCGCCCTGCTGCCCAACGCAGAGCGGCTGCTGGTGTTCGACGACGTGTCGGACATGGTCTCGGCCCAGCGGGCGCAGGCCTGGGGCGAGGTCGCGCGAAGGCTGGCGCACGAGATCAAGAACCCGCTGACGCCCATCCAGCTCTCGGCCGAGCGCCTGGCCATGAAGCTCGCAGGCAAGGTGAGCGGCCCCGAGCAGGCCGTGCTCGAGAAGTCGGTGCGCACCATCGTCGACCAGGTCGAGGCCATGAAGCGCCTGGTCAACGAGTTCCGCGACTACGCCCGGCTGCCCGCCGCGCAACTGGCACCAACGGACCTCAACGCTCTGCTGCGCGACATCCTGGGGCTGTACGAGAACGCCAGCATTCCGGTGCGCTGCGACCTGTCCGACCAGTGCCCCCCGGTGATGGCCGACGCCCAGCAGGTGCGCCAGATCCTGCACAACCTGATCCAGAACGCCCAGGACGCGATGGCGGGCCAGCCCGGCGCCGAGGTGCAACTGCGCACCCGGCCCAGCGAGAATGGCCGCCGGGTGCGGCTGAGCGTGATCGACCAGGGCCCCGGGTTTTCCGATGCCATCCTCAAGCGGGCCTTCGAACCCTATGTCACCACCAAACCCAAGGGCACCGGACTGGGCCTGGCCGTGGTCAAGAAGATCATGGACGAGCACGGCGGACGGGTCGACATCGCCAACCGTTTGATGGACGGCAAAGTGGCGGGGGCCCAAGTGTCGCTATCATTCGCAGTTGCGGATTGACAACAGACCCGAGGGGAAACAGACAAGGCCATGGCAACCATACTGGTGGTAGACGACGAACTGGGCATCCGTGACCTGCTGTTCGAGATCCTCAACGACGAGGGACACACCGTCGAACTGGCCGAGAATGCCGCGCAGGCGCGGTCGGTGCGAACGCAGTTCCGGCCCGATCTGGTCCTGCTGGACATCTGGATGCCCGACACCGACGGCGTCAGCCTGCTCAAGGAGTGGTCCAGCACCGGCCTGCTGACCATGCCGGTGATCATGATGAGCGGGCATGCCACCATCGACACCGCGGTCGAGGCCACCCGCATCGGCGCCACGGCCTTCCTGGAAAAACCCATCACGCTGCAGAAGCTGCTCAAGGCGGTGGACCATGGCCTGAACAAGTCCGCGCCCCAGGCGGGCGCCGTGGTCACGCCCATGCGTGTGCCGGTCGGCCCGGACCTGAGCGTGCAAGAGGCCATGACCGGCGGCACCCTGCCCGAACCGCTGCTCGACCTGGGCCCCCAGTCGCTGCAGAGCTTCAACCTGGACGGACCGCTGCGCGAGACGCGCGACGAATTCGAGAAGGCCTATTTCGAGTACCACCTGGCCAAGGAGTCCGGCTCCATGACCCGCGTGGCCGAGAAGACCGGCCTGGAGCGCACCCACCTCTACCGCAAGCTCAAGCAGCTGGGCGTCGACCTTGCCCGCAGCAAGCGCAGCAGCCAGGGCGTCTGACCTTGGCCGGGGGGTCTGCAAGCTGCTATAATTTCAAATTCTTGGCCCGGTAGCTCAGTTGGTAGAGCAGCGGATTGAAAATCCGCGTGTCGGTGGTTCGATTCCGCCCCAGGCCACCAGAATTCCAAAGCCCCTGCACGTTTACCGTCCAGGGGCTTTCTTCTTGGCGTGCGGTGCAGCCTCGGGCACAAAAAAGCCCCCGCGCGCGGGGGCTTCGGATGCCGCGGGCGCGCGGCCGCTTACCGGATTTCCCAGACCGCCACGGTGCCGCTCACTTCATGGCCGGCCAGCAGCAGGGCCTGGCCGGTGGGGCTCTGGTCGGCAGCGACGAAGGCCAGGCCCTCGGGCGAGATGTCGCCGTCGGCCAGGTCGGTGGTGTTCTGCAGCCACTGCACGAAGGTGGGGGCTGCCGGGTCGCTGACGTCGTACATCAGGATGGCGCTGGTGCGCTCCAGGGCGACGAAGGCGTAGGTGCGCTCGCCGATCTGGCCCGTCACCACGCTCTCGGGCTCGGGGCCCTTGTTGTCCAGGCGTCCCACCACCTG
>SBFS01000185.1 GCA_006227825.1 Burkholderiales bacterium
GCCTTCCACACCGAGGGGGCCGGTGGCGGCCACGCGCCCGACATCATCCGCGTGGTCGGCGAGGCCAACTTCCTGCCCTCGTCCACCAACCCGACCATGCCCTACACCGTCAACACGCTCGACGAACACGTCGACATGCTGATGGTCTGCCACCACCTCGACGCGTCCATCCCGGAAGACCTGGCCTTCGCCGAGAGCCGCATCCGCCGCGAGACCATCGCCGCAGAGGACATCCTGCACGACATGGGCGCGATCAGCATCATGAGCAGCGACAGCCAGGCCATGGGCCGCGTCGGCGAGGTCATCATCCGCACCTGGCAGACGGCCGACAAGATGAAGACTCAGCGCGGCACGCTGCCCGGGGACAGCGGCCGCAACGACAATTTCCGCGTCAGGCGCTACGTGGCCAAGTACACGGTCAACCCGGCCATCGCGCACGGCATTGCCCACATCGTCGGTTCGCTCGAGGTGGGCAAGTGGGCCGACATCGTTGTCTGGAAGCCGGCGTTCTTCGGTGTCAAGCCGACACTCGTGCTCAAGGGCGGCAGCATCGCGCTGGCGGCCATGGGCGATCCCAACGCCTCCATCCCGACGCCGCAACCGGTGCATTTCCGTCCGCAGTTCGGGGCCCTCGGCGGCGCCCTGGCCCGTGGCAGCCTGACCTTCGTCTCGCAGGCCGCACTGCAGGCAGGCGTCGGCCAGCGCCACGGGCTGCAGAAAACGCTGGTGGCGGTCCGTGGCTGCCGCAGCGCGACCAAGCGCAGCATGATCCACAACGACCATCTCCCCGTGATGGAGGTGGACCCGCAACGCTACACCGTGCGCGCCGACGGCGTGCTGCTCACCTGCGAACCGGCGAGCCGCCTGCCCATGGCCCAGCGGTACTTCCTGTTCTGACTGCGCAAGACCCCCAGGCCATGCTCCAAGCCTCCAGACTCATCCCCCGTGGCCGGGGCCTGGCCAAGGTGCTGCTGCACCGCGCGCCGACGCTGACCCTGGACTGGGACATCCGCCAGAAGAGCCGCTTCGACGCCACCTCTTCCGACGGTCGCCAGGTCGGCGTCTTCCTGCCGCGCGGCACCGTGGTCCGCGGCGGCGATGTGCTGGTGGCACAGGACGGTTCGCTGCTGCGCGTGGTCGCCGCGCCGCAGCCCGTGCTGCGCATCTGCGCCTGCACCGCCCACGACCACGGCCATGCGCACCCGCCCTCCTTCGACCTGATGCGGGCGGCCTACCACCTGGGCAACCGGCACGTGCCCATCGAGCTGCAGCCGGACCACCTGAAGATCGAGCCCGACCACGTGCTGGCCGGCATGCTGCGCGCCATGCACCTGACGGTGGACGAAGTGCGCGAACCCTTCGAGCCCGAGGGCGGCGCCTACGGACAGGGCCACGGCGGCCATGGCCATGACCACGCGCACGGACACAGCCATGGACACGAACACGACTGATGCCACCGCGGCCGACGCGGCGCTCCTGCAGCTGCTCTGGCTCGCGTCACCGGCCCTTCCGGTCGGAGGGTTCTCCTATTCCGAGGGGCTGGAGGCCGCTGTCGAGGCAGGACAGGTGAACGACGAGGCCAGCGCCAGTGACTGGATCACCGACCAGTTGCATCTGGGCCTGGCCCGCAGCGACCTGCCGGTGGTGGGCAGCGCCTTGTCGGCCTGGCGCGCCGGCGACCACGCTCGCCTGCAGGCCCTCAACGCCTGGGTGCTGCAGACCCGCGAAACCCGCGAGCTGCGCCAGCAGACCGAGCAGATGGGACGGTCGCTGTCCGACTGGACCCGATCGCTGGGCGAACTCGGCCAGGGCCTGGCCGAGCGCCTGCTCGCTGCCCGCCTGGATCCGCCGACCTATCCGGTGGCCTGCGCCTGCGCCCTGGCCGCGCGGCCGGGCTCGCCTCGCCAGGCGCTGGTCGCTTACGCCTTCGGCTGGTCCGAGAACATGGTCCAGGCCGCCATCAAGTCCGTCCCGCTGGGCCAGGGCGCCGGCCAGCGCATCCTGGCCCGCCTGACCCGGCACATCCCCGGTGCCGTCGACCACGCCCTGGACCTGGGCGACGACGGCCGGCAGGCCTTCACCCCCGGCCTGGCCATCCTGTCGGCCCGGCACGAAACCCAGTACTCCCGCCTCTTCCGATCCTGAAGCCATGACCGCCCTGCACCACATCCCCCGCCGCACCAAAGCCCTGCCCCCCCTGCGCGTGGGCATCGGCGGACCGGTCGGCTCCGGCAAGACCACCCTGCTCGAGATGCTGTGCAAGGCCATGCGCGGGAGCTACGACCTGATCGCCATCACCAACGACATCTACACCAAGGAAGACCAGCGCCTGCTCACCGTCAGCGGTGCGCTGCCGGCCGAGCGCATCATGGGGGTGGAAACCGGGGGCTGCCCGCACACCGCCATCCGCGAGGATGCGTCGATCAACCTCGAGGCCATCGACCGCATGCTCGAGCGCTTTCCCGAGGCCGATGTCGTCTTCGTCGAGAGCGGCGGCGACAACCTGGCCGCCACCTTCAGCCCCGAACTGTCCGACCTGACCATCTACGTCATCGACGTCGCTGCGGGCGAGAAGATCCCGCGCAAGGGCGGGCCGGGCATCACCAAGAGCGATCTGTTCGTCATCAACAAGACCGACCTTGCCCCTCATGTGGGGGCCGACCTGGAGGTCATGAAGCAGGACACCGCCCGCATGCGCCCGGACCCGAAGCGCCGGCCCTGGGTCATGACCAACCTCAAGACGCTCGACGGGCTGCAGGAGGTGGTGCGCTTCATCGAGGAGCGCGGCATGCTGCGCCAGAAAGACCCTGGTCCGCTCCCTGCATGACCGGACGACCCATGGCCCGACACTGACCTCCGACCACAAACCTGGCGGCAACTCTCAGCCACGCTCCGTCGATGCCGACAGGGTGAAGCGGAAAGTCGCACCCTGCCCCGGCGAGGCCTCGGCCCAGATGCGTCCGCCGTGCCGCCCGACAATGCGGGCCACCGTGGCCAGCCCGACACCGGTCCCTTCGAAGTCGCTCGGCTTGTGCAGCCGCTGAAAGGGCTTGAACAGCCGGCCTGCGTACTTCATGTCGAAGCCGGCACCGTTGTCGCGCACGAAGAACGCGCCGTCCTCGATGCCGACCTCGATGCACGGTGCCCCGTTCTTGCTGGAGTACTTCCACGCATTGCCGATGAGGTTGACCAGGAGAACGCGAAGCAGGCGCGGATCGCCCTCTGCGGGCAGGTTGTCGGCAATGCGCCATGCGACCTTCCTGCCGGGCTGCGAATGCTCCAGCTCCTCTGCCACCTCTTCAGCCAGAATGCCCAGGTTCAAGGGCTGTTTTTCCAGGTCGGCGCGGCCCACGCGGGAGAGTTCGAGCAGATCCGAGATGAGCTGCTCCAGGCGCGTGACCGAACGCTGGATGCGATCGACGAACGCGCGCCCATCCTGGCTGAGGGCAAGACCCGGCTCTTCGGTCAGCAGCTGGGCATATCCGCCAATGTGACGCAAGGGAGCGCGCATGTCGTGCGAGACCGAGTAGGAAAACGCCTCGAGCTCCTCTATCGCCTCGGACAACTGGGCCGTGCGCTCCTGCACCCGCCGCTCCAGCATGAGGTTGCTCTCGCGCAGCCGGTCTTCCAGGCGCAGCCGCTCCAGCTCGGCGCCGGCCCGACCGGCAAACATCTCCAGGGTGCTTTCCTGCTCCGGCAGGAGCTTGAGCGGGACCGTGTCCATCACCACCAGCAAGCCGATGGTGTCCCCGTCGCGAGCGGGCATGGCGATGCCCCAGTAGCCCTCGATGCCGCGCGCCGCCAGCGCCTTGTCTTCAGGGAACAGACCGGCGAC